>JAWVWU010000246.1:0-4424 GCA_033723595.1 Marinobacter sp.
CGGGGCACTGTCGGTGGCCGTCGGGTTACTGGTTGACGACGCCATCATTGTGCTGGAAAGCATTTATTACCGGTGGGAGACCGGTCTGCCCGGCTGGCCCGGTGTCTGGGCAGGCTTGCGTGATATTGCCGGCCCGGATGTGACCGGAACGCTGACGACCGTGTCGGTGTTCGTTCCCCTGTTGTTCGTGGGCGGTCTGGCGGGTCTGTTCTTTGTGCCGTTTGCGTTGTCCATGGGGCTGTCTTTGCTGGCCTCCCTGTTTGTTTCACTGACCTTTATTCCGCTGTTCCTGGGTTTTTTCGGCCGCGCCCCCAAAGCCTCTGACGGCCTTGGGCAGCGCTTCCTGGAGCGCTTGCGCCGTCGCAATTTGCAACTGCTCGCGCTTACGCTCCGACATCCGAAACGGAGCCTCGGGATCTGCGCGTTCATCCTGGTGGTCAGTCTGGGGCTGCTGGTTATTGTGCCGGTGTCGTTCCTGCCGCTACCCAACGAAGGTGTTCTACTGCAGAGCTTTGTGCTGCCTCCGGGCAGTTCACTGGCGGACACCCGCCGCGCCGGCCTGGACCTGACCCACCGCCTCGGCGAGGATCCGGCGGTCGCTCATACGTTTCTGCGGGTGGGATCGCCAGGTAGCAGCAGTTACACCGAGGGCAGTTATGCCGGAGAAATCGAAATCGCCCTGAAGGACAACGTGGATGTTCACAGTCTTGATGCGATCGGTCAGCGCCTGTTAAGCCTCAGTCAGACCACCGGTGTTCAACTGGCCCTGGGCACGCCAACCCTTGAGCGGATTGGTGAGAGCCTGTCCGGCCTGCCTCAGCCTTTCGTCCTGCAACTGTTTGGTCCGGACATCAGCCAGCTCCGCACGCTGTCTGAAACCCTGACGGCCAAGCTCAGAGACGTTCCATTGCTGGCGGATGTCTTCAATAACGACGGTTATCCGGTGACCCAGTTACAGATCCGCCCTGACGATACGGCCCTGGCCCTGCACGGCCTTACCCCGGCTGGCTTTTATCAACAATTGAATCTGTTGATGAACGGTGAGGTGCTGACCGAGGTGCCGCGACAGGGCCACGCCCTGAGCCTGTATCTGCGCTTACGCGATGTCGCCGGCCGCGATCCGGCGGCCGTCGGCCAGTTGCCCATTCAGGCGGGCAGTGACTGGCTGCCGCTCAGTCAGCTTGCCTCCATGAAGTTGGTCACGGCGCCCAACCAGATTCGCCATATCAACGGAGCACGGGCGTTGGATATTCTGGCGATTCCTCAGGGGCCCCTGGGAATGACCATCAGCCAGGCCAGGGAAGCACTGGCCAGTGTCACCCTGCCGGCCAACTACCGGTACCAGTTCGGCGGCATGTTCCCGGAGCTTGAGCAGGCGGCGCTGGCACTGGGGATCGCGTTCGTGGCTGCGTTTGTGATCATGGTCAGTATTCTTGTCCTGCAATTTGACGGCCTGCTGGTACCCGGTTTGCTGTTACTGCAAATGCCGCTGGCGTTGACCGGTGGCGCGCTGGCCCTGGTGATCAGTGGTGTCGGTCTCAATGCGACCGGCCTGATTGCATTCCTGACGCTGATCGGGGTCAGCCTGAATCACGGCATCGTGCTGCTACACCGGGTTCGCAATAACGAACATCATGGACTGCCGCTGAGGCAGGCGGTGGAAGAGGCGGTACACGTCCGGTTCCGGCCAATACTGCTGACCACGCTGACGGCCATGCTGGGTATGTTGCCCACGGCCCTGGGTTGGGGTGTGGGCGCGGCACCCGAGCAGGGACTTGCGGTGGTGACGCTCGGTGGCATTTTCTGGAGTGCTCTGCTCAGCACCAACCTGCTCCCGGCGCTCTATCTTTACCGGCGCCAACGTCAGCTGGATTCGGCCCAGGCGGCGGAGGTGACGTCATGAAGCGGTGGTCGATGGTTCGGCCCGGGCCGATGCTTGCTCTGGGCGCGGTTCTGCTGATCCTGGGCGGTTGCGCACACTATCAGCCCCGACCTTTGCCAGAGGGTCCTGATTTGGCGGAGCGGCTGCCAACGGTGGATTGGGACAAGGTTGCCGCCCCGGTGCCGGGATTGGGCAAAACCCGGTTTGACCCGGCAGATGGTCTCGACCGGGAAGAACTGGTGATCCTCGCCATCAGCCACAATCCGGGCCTGGCGACACAGCGTGCGCGTCTGGGTCTGGCGCAGGCCCAGCTGTTTGCCGCCGGCCTGCTGCCCGACCCGCAACTGGCGCTTGGCGTGGAACAGGCAACCGGCCACTCGGCCAATTCCGTGCCTGGTTACAGCCTGGGCCTCAGTGAAGATCTGCGGGCGCTCATCCTGCATCAGTCGGTCAAAAAAGCCGCGGACAATCACCAACAGCAGGTGAATTTGGAGTTGCTGTGGCAGGAGTGGCAAGTGGCTGAACGGGCCCGCGAGCTGTTTATCAGCCTTCGGAGCGTCAGGCAGCGCGAATCACGATTACGGGCCCTGCGGCAGATGACCCGGCAGCGTTATCAGGCAGAGCAAGGCGGCCTCAGGAAGAACATGGTGAGCCAGTCCGTCGTGGCCGCGGATCGCAGCACGCTGGCCGACATCGACGATCGCCTTGCCGAGCTCATGGTTGAGCAGTCCAGACAGTCTGCCGAACTGAATCAGTTGCTTGGACTGCGGCCGGGCGTGCCGGTCCGGCTGGTGGGTGATGCCCGGGCCACGCTGCCGGATACCCAAACGATCAGCCAGGCCGTTAACGAAATCGGCCAGCGCCGACCGGATCTCATCGCCTTGCGGTACGGCTACCAGAACCAGGAACAACAGGTCTCCCAGGCCATTCTGGCGCAGTTTCCCGCCATCTCCGTGGGGCTTGATGCGGCGCGTGACACGGGCAATACCCGCACGCTCGGGCTCAACGTCTCGTTGAACCTTCCGCTGTTTGGCGGCCAAAGAGGGCCGATTGCCGTCCAGCGTGCAAAACGAATCGTGCTACGATCGGACTACCAGCAAAGGCTGGATCAGGCCGTGTCAGACAGCCTGCAAATCGAGTCCGTGGCCCGACAGCAGCAGGCCCGTCTGGCAGCGTTGCAGCGCCGGGCGCCGGAACTGAAAGCTGAAGCGGCCGCCGCCAGCGCGGCGGTGTCAAAGGGGCTGCTGGATCAGCGCAGTGCGGATGATCGCAGAGCACAGTGGATCCAATGGCAGTTGCGGATGATCGAGGCGGAGTCGGATCTTGCGACATCGGCGACCATGCTGGCAACGGTTGTGGGCATGCCGCTGCAATCGCTGATCCCTTGAACAGGCCGCCGGGGCCGGTCGTGTGATTATGGAACCCGCATTATGAGAGTCCTGTTGGCAGAAGATGAAATCAAGACCCATCAGTTTGTGCGCCGTGGTCTGACCGAGAACGGCTATGCGGTGGATGTGGCCGAGACGGGCACAGACGCGCTCGAACTGGCCTTCGCCAATCACTATGATCTGGTGATTCTGGACGTAATGTTGCCGGCACCCCACGGCTGGCAGATTCTCACCAGTCTGCGGGCGTCGGGCAGCGATGTGCCGGTGCTATTCCTCACCGCCCGGGATTCCGTGGCAGACCGGGTCAAAGGTCTGGAACTGGGCGCCGATGATTACCTGGTGAAACCTTTCGCGTTTGCGGAACTGCTGGCGCGGGTTAGAAGCCTGACCCGCCGGCGCGGGCAGGTCTCGCCGCAGCAACTGCGGATTGCGGACCTGGAACTGGATCTGAAGCGGCGCCGGGCAACCCGACAGGAGACGTCGATCGAACTGACCGCGCGGGAGTTTGCGTTGCTGTGGCTGCTGATGCGACGCAGTGGCGAGGTGCTGTCCCGGTCGACCATTGCCGAGAAGGTCTGGGATATGAATTTTGACAGTGACACCAACGTCGTCGATGTGGCCGTCCGGCGCCTGCGAAGAAAGGTCGACGATGCGTTCCCGACTCCCCTGATTCATACCGTCCGGGGCGTTGGTTATGTGCTGGAAGCCCCTGACTCAGGGACTGATACGTCGCAATGACCTTCCGTTATCGCTCCATTGCGTTTCGTTTGACCCTGCTCTACAGCGCCGTTGCCTTGCTGACGCTGGTGACGGTTGCCGCGGTACTTTACTGGGCGGTGGTCAACAGCGTGACCCAGGACGACCAGCGCTTCCTGTCCGAAAAGATCCATGTGCTGCGAAGCATGCTGGAGCAACGACCGAGTGATCAGTCGCTGCTGGAGGAAGAGGTTAAATGGGAAACGGGGGTGCTGCCTCATGCTCGTTATTTTGTTCGGATCAGCAACCGGCAGGGTCAGGTCCTGCAGGCCACACCCGGTTTTGATCGGTCCGGCATCGACGAGGCCAATTTCCCCGAGCCGGCGAACCTGGACACCACGCTGGCACCGGTCAGTCGCCAGAAGGCCCAGGGTCGAAGCTATTTGCTGACAGCCGCC
>JAWVWU010000247.1:0-4420 GCA_033723595.1 Marinobacter sp.
AGAGCCTCGCGATGGCCAAGGTCGGCTATAATCTGACTTCTCAGTGGAAAGTGACCGGCGCAGCCGGCAGCCTGATGGTCGACAACGGCACCGACAGCGACGACTCAGTTGTACTCGACCTGCAAGCCAGCTACCAGGTGAACAAGGCCGTGCGGGTCTGGGGCACCGCGGGTTACATCTCCAGCAACAAGGTAGCCACCCTGTCCGGCAACCCGCTGATCGACAGCACACCGCTGGGCGGCTTTGCCGACCACAACGTGTCTGCCGGCAGTGTCAACATGGAAGTGAAGTTCTAAGTCTTCCAGTTGACCCGGGTTTAGCAACCTTTGGGCGAATCAGGCGCGAGCCTGATTCGCCCTTTTTGTTGCTGGTTTTGCTAGCGCTTCCGAAAGTTTCCTGGACCGTTGAACGGAAGCAGGGCGTTTTCAGCAGCCAAGCAGCGCCAGTGTCACTGGCACTTCTCCCCCGCGGCCAGTAATCTGAATCGTCACTATTACGCCAATATCAACACAGGATTCTGTCATGACGCCCATTCGAACAATCACCGGGGTTTCCCTGAGCGTTTTATTCGGCTTCGCGGTCAGCGGCTGCGTCAACATGTCGGCCAGCGACCAGGTCGATATGGCCGACTCGGATTCGGCCCTCAATTACCACAAGCCCAATTGGCAAAAGCCGTTCTGGGAACAGGATCGAAGCACCGCTCCGGTTGTCCAGACCGCCCCGGTTAACCCTGACAACGGCCAGGTGCTGACCAACATTGGCCTAGTAACGGACCGGTCAGGGCAGACCGTCGCTGCTGCCTGGCCGGCCGACCTTCAGACCACGGCCGCCGGCTATGGCTTTCACCTGGTGCCGCAGACACAGCTCGACGAGGCCCTGAACCGGTCAACCGCCTGTACCGACGAGGCGCTTACCACCGCCTGTGCCGACAGCCTGGCCGTTTTTCCCGGGATTCGCTTGCTGATTGATCTTGGCGCCGAGCAGACCGTTACCATCGTTGACAGCAGCGCCGATGTCGCCTATCCGGCGATGAGCCTGCCCGCCAGCAACACCAACGAAGCACTCATGCAACAAGCGAAAGAGCGTGCCAGCCTGAGCCCGTGGACACTCAAGGTGTTTGCCGGTAATGACAACCGGCTGTACATAACCGCAGGAAAGATGAACGGACTGAAGGTCGGCACTGAACTGACGGTTCACAAGCCCGGCCAGCTGGTCAGCGCACCCAATGGCCAACCCATTGCCTGGCGCGCCGGCGATCGCATTGGCAAGGTGAAAGTCGCAGAACTGGTGGGCAACCAGCTTTCGGTCATCGCGTTGGTCAGCGGCGAAAAGCCAACACCGGCTGATGAGCTGCTGCTGGAGGCCCGGTAGCAGGGCTTCGCAAGAGGCACATGACAGAATCAGGGTCCTTTTGCCCCGGTTGGTGAGATTCATGGAGCAGCGACAGGGATGTCGCGGTAGCCCGGCCGGGACAGGACGTCCCGTCCGGGTGGCGGAATGAATCTCGCCAGCCGGGGCAAGAGGCCGGCACCGCAGCCGCCATGGGAACCCTGGTTAAACCACAGACTCATCCACTGCATCCCGGCGCCGCTGCACTCGCCGGGCAGCCCAGATCCTTAACTGACCCACGATGCCCGTCGGGAAGAAGTAGACACTCAACACAAACAGCAGTCCGAACCAGAGTAACCAGCGATCGGGGCCGGTCAGCTGGGCGAGCAGGGGAATGCCCTCCGTATAACCGCCCACCCAGCGCAGCAGGTCCTGCAGGTAATTCTGCGCGAGGGTGAACAACGCAACCCCGATCACCGCCCCGTAAAGCGTTCCCATTCCACCAATCACGCACATCAGCAGAATGAACACCATCAGTTCGAAATTCAGGGTGTTCTCCGGATTGACGTAACGGTTGATCAGCGCGAAGGCAGCGCCGGCCAACGTTGCCAGCAACGCCGACAGGATTACCACGGCGGTGCGGTAATACACGGTGCGATAGCCCAGCGCTTCGGCCCGGAATTCGTTTTCGCGAATGGCCTGCAGCACCCGCCCGAACGGCGAATTGACCAGTCGCAACAGGAACAGAAACACCCCGGCCGACAGGACGAAAACAACGTAATACATCAGTTCACGGCCGGTAAAACGGAACTCGTAAATGGCCCCCTGGACCGCCTTCAGAGGTCGACCCGGTTCCGCCATGAGCGCAGCGATCAGGTCGGTAATACTGAATCCGGGCATCGCCTGATCAAAGGGCCGGAACGCGGGGCCCAATTCCCTCGGAACACGCACCCGCAGGCCGTCTTCACCGCCGGTAATGTTGTAAAGCTGAGTTACCACGCTGAGAAAGGCGAAGGCCACCGCCAGCGTCACCAGGGCAAAAAAGATCGCCCGCACCCTCAATGACAGTAACCCCAGCATGAGCGACAGCACCAGGCTCAGAACCAGGGCACAGGCAAGGCCGGTAAAGATCGCACCAAAGCTGTTACCCATGGCATCCGTTGCCATGGCCATACCGTAGGCGCCGATACCAAAGAACATGGTATGGGCAAAGGACACGATGTGCGTGTAACCCAACATAAGGTCGTACGCGGCCACCACCATGATAAACACGCAGATGGTGCCAAGGGTC
This sequence comes from Marinobacter sp., assembly GCA_033723595.1. Taxonomy (GTDB): domain Bacteria; phylum Pseudomonadota; class Gammaproteobacteria; order Pseudomonadales; family Oleiphilaceae; genus Marinobacter. The sequence continues at coordinate 2,621 of JAWVWU010000247.1, forward strand.
GAGAAGGCGCGGGTACCGGGAAACAGGAACGGGCCCAGTGCCAGGCTCACCGCGACAATCACCAGCAGCGCAGTCAGAATACCGCTGCGTGGCGTATCTCCGGACAACAGTCGATTGGTCATGGCTGTCTCCTCAGACCTTGATCACGGGAATGAGCCCCTGCGGGCGCCACATCAGCACGCCCACCATCAGCCCGACTGTCGCCACCGCCGCCAGGCGAGGTTCGATAAACCCGACATAGAGGTTCACCAGCCCCACCAGCACGGCGCCGTAAAAGCAGCCCCGGATGGATCCGAGACCGCCCAGGATAATGACTACGATCACCGAGATCATCATTTCATCGCCCATGTGGGGGCTGAGAATTTCCTGGTACATGCCCCACATGGTTCCGCCCAGGCCGGCAAGCGCCGACCCGGCCACAAACACACCCAGGAACAGCCAGTGAATCCGGTAGCCCTGGATTTCCACCATTTCACGACTCTCCACCCCGGCTCGGATGAGGATGCCGATCCGGGTGCGGTCAATAATCCACAGCATCAGGGCGTAGACCGCCAGGCCAAGCACTACCGCCACCAGCCGGAACTTCTCCAGCGCGATGCCGCCAATCAACGGCACCGCATTGCTGACGATAAAGGCGCCCTGGAGCGATTCCGGTCGCGGCACCGGCATGTCGTTGGCGCCCCACACTACCTCGATCAACTGCATCAGAATGATCGAGCCGCCAACGGTCACCAGTATCTGCTTGAGGTGATCGCCGTACACCGGCTTGATCACCAGATGCTCGAAGACCAGGCCCACCAGGCCGGCCACGACCATCGCAAACAGCATCGCCGGCACGATGGCCAGCAGGTTCACCAGCAGGTCGCTGTGCTCGGTGGTGTCCGCCATCCAGAACGTCATCACAGTGGCGCCGGCAAAGGCCCCCAGGGAGATAAACGCGCCGTGGGCGAGATTCAGTACGCCCATCAGCCCGAAGGTCAGGGTCATGCCCGACGCCATCAGAAACAACATGGCGCCCATGGCAATGCCGCTGATAGTCAGTACCAGCCAGGTGAGCGGATTGATGAACAGCAGTGCCAGAATCATCATCAGCGCCAGCAAAAAAATATGCGGCTGATCGGTGTGCAAATGCCGCAACCTGTTAACCAGCGGCACTCGATCGTCAGCCCCGGCTGCCGATGCGGATAGGTCGTCTTTCATTGGTGTGCCCCCAGGCCCAGGCCCAGCAATTCATGCTGAAGGTCGTCGTTGTCCGCCAGTTCAGCCATGGCGCCGGCATGAACGATGACACCATCGCTCATCACCGCCACGGACTGACCCAGACGGCGGGAGAAATTGAAGTTCTGCTCCACCAGCAGAATACTGACCTGCTGTGACTTGAGCTGCTCAAAGGCATCCGCCAGATCGTTGATGATGGCCGGCGCCAGACCTTTGGTGGGCTCATCCACCAGCAGCAACTCGCGCGGCTCAATGACGGCCCGCGCAATGGCCAGCATCTGCTTCTGGCCGCCGGACAGGTTTCCGGCAGGCCGGTTCCAGAAGGTCTTCAACGGCGGAAACAGGTCAAAGATCCAGGTCAGCCGATCGTCATCCATCGGCCCGCTCACCGCCGCCAGCACCAGGTTTTCCCGCACCGTCAGCAGGCCAAAGATGCCCATGCTCTCCGGTACAAAGGCAATGCCGCTTCGGGCTATGCGGGGCGTGGGCCAGCTGGTGATGTCGTCGCCCCGGTACCGCACCTGTCCATCGGTCACGGTGGTCAGGCCCATGATGGTGCGCAGCGTGGTGCTCTTGCCGGCC
>JAWVWU010000248.1:0-4410 GCA_033723595.1 Marinobacter sp.
CCGATGACAATTCGGTTGCGGCGGTACGCGGTTAACAGGATGTGTTTGATGGTTCGCGGGTTGAAGATGGCCGGGTCCGGAACGCCGAGCAGGAAGTCGCCGTAGGTGAGCGCCCGGGACAGGGTCGAGATCAGGGCGCTTTCATCGTCCATCACAAAGACTTTGAGCTCGAGCCCGAATCGTTGAAGCTCTCTCTGGTAGCTGTTGTAGATGTCCAGCTCGTTCGGCCTGGCCAGCACCGCAATGTGAGTCGCCTGAGGCAGGATCAGGTGACCCAGGAGCGCTTGCTGGACCAGAGGTGGGTTGTAATAGATAGCCGAGACCGGGGCGCCCTCGCGGCCGTGGTAGGGCGCGAACTGGGCCTCGTCGACCATCAGTGCGAGCGTCGGTGGTCGGGGCTGTTGTTGCTGGACCCGGTTCAGGGCGTGCGAGCCAAGCGTAACCACCAGCGTGTCCGGGTGTGTGGTGCTCAGTTCGCGGCTGTAGGTGTCGATTCGCACAGCCGGGCCGAGCTTTTCCTTCAGCAGGGCTTCAAAACGAAGGTTGAAGGCTGCGTTGGCGGACCCGGCGATATACAGGCTGGTCCCGTACTTGGGAATGTGCGATGTCTCTGCTGCTTCACCGTCACCGGTCCAGATCGCAAACAGCAATGCCAGCAACGGCAGGATCGGCCTGCGGCCCCACCGACACAACGACTGTACTGACAGCTTCTGGTTTATGACCTGTTTCATGCCAACCCTGGTGTGAAAACCAATTGCCTGTTCCCGGCAAATGGGTGTCAGAATCTGACGCTCGCTTCGATAAAGTACTGGTTCGGACTCTTAATGATGTTGTCACGACTGTGCGGCGGCTTGTCGTTGAAATAGTGCTGCATGACAAACGCCACATCGTAACTCAGTCTAGGAGTGTGAATGCTTTTTACCAGTCGGAAGTCACCCCGCTCGAACGGTCCTTCCTTGAAACTGTCCGCGAAAAAATAGGCGGTTGCCGACGTAATATCGTGAGCATAGCGCTGAATCCAGGCCACACTGCCCGAATGCTGGACGGTCAGGCGGCTCTCGAACTGTATGTATTTCTGCTCCGCCTCGTAACTGGCCTTGGGTACACCCCGGTAATCACCGTCCTGGTCCATGTAGGCGTAAGTGAGCCGGAACTGGCTTTTCTGGTAGTCCAGGGAAGATTCCACTTCGAAACCCTGCTGGTCCAGCGCCACGTTGTTCTCAAGATCCCATTCATCCACATTCAGTCGACCGCTGATGATGTCCCGCAGGTCGTCCTGGAAGAACTTGACCTCGGTCGACCAGAGCGCGTTTCCCAGTCTCAGCTGATTAAAATAACTGATTTCCCGCGAGATGATGCGCTCCTCGCGGAAGGTTCCCGGCGCCTCAAAGGTCGGCCCGATTCGCTGTCCTTCCAGGACCCCGTAAGGGTTCACCGGTGTGACATCGGTCGCTCGATAGCCCCAGTCGGCATACTGTTCGAAGGTGCTGGGTATCCTGACGGCCTTGGAGAAGACGAAGCGCAGGGTCTGGCTGTCGGTCAGCTGGAAATTCGCCGCGAACCGGGGCGAGAAAAAATCCCTGTTGAGGTTGGTGGTGGTCTCGTAGTTGCCGCCCACGTTAAAGGTCAGCCAGGACACCGGTGTATACTCGATGTTGGTGTAGACGCGCGACTGATAACTGCCTTCGTCGCCGTTGAAATAGGTATCGGAGGAAATAGCGTCCTTGCGATACCCGAGTCCGGATACCAGCCGAAGCTCCGGTGACAGCCGCAGTGTGTCCTGAATTTCGAACTCCAGTCGCGACTCCTGAATGTCCTGGTCCGTGGTCGCGCACAGAGGCTCAAAACCGACCGGACAGGTACGCCAGCGTTGCTGACGGTTGTAATCCTGGTAGCTGCTCTGGATGTGGAAAAAATGATCGGTTGAGGCTTCGTATTTCCACCGTAGTTGCAGGTAACGGTCATTCACGTCGACGTCTGGCGGCTCCTGGGCACCGAACGCTTCTCCGATCTTGGCCTTGTCAACTTCGTCCACGCCGTCTGTAATACCTGCCCGAAAATCAACCGACTGCTGGTCATTCAGGGTTCTCGTGGAATCGTAGGTAAACAGGTTGAAATCGTAGCCGTCGTGGAACGGTCGATGGGGCAGGCTGCCGTCGGGCTGTTCGTCGAGGCGTTCATCGAATCCGTCGGACATGCGTTTCTGGTAGGACAGGCGCCAGTTGTAATCATCGCTGGCGTTGCTGACCGCGCCGAAAGCTTCACGATAACCGCGGGTGCCGACGCTGCTGTGCAGGGTAACGCCGGCGGTATCTTCCGGGGAACGGGTAATAATGTTAATGGTGCCCAGGAAAGCGTTGATGCCATAAGCCGCGGCATTAGGCCCACGACTGACCTCGATGCGCTCGATGTTCTCAATGGCCACCGGCATCGAGTGCCAGTCAACCCGCGCTATGCTGGGCTGGTATGCGGTGCGGCCGTCAATCTGTACCTGGAGCCGGCGCTGGTCCTCGGCAACCGTGCCGTGATAGCTGGCTACCGGCTTGTTACTTTGCACGTAGGCGACGGTCATGCCCGGAACAAGCCTGAATACCTCTACCAACGTGCGAATTCCCAGGTCTCGTATTAACTGGCCCTGAATGACCGTGGTACTGCCGGGCACTTTGGACTTGGGTTGTCGCAGATGGGTGGTCGAGAGGACTTCGGGTACCTGCTGCTCCAGCAGAAACGAATAATCGGCACCCATGGCGGTGTCCGGAGAGTCGACGGAGTCGGCGTGAACGACGACAGGGGCAATCAGCAGCAAGCTCGACAGGCTGGCGCTGACAGTCACAACTCCGTGGCCTTGTGATGAGCGTAGTAACATGGTTCTGGTTTTATAATGTGCCGAGTATTGACATCATGGTTCGGTAGAGATGAGCTGCTCCGCCGAGACGCGTATTATTATGGACTTTGCTTCTCACAGTGCATCGGGTCGCAACGACTGGCGGCACTGCGGCGTCATGATGGATGTCGCATTAATACTCGTTAATACTAGAGGAGTTCAGACGCCTTTGTCTCGTTTTTACATGAATTTACGCCAATTAATTTGTGCCAGACCGGAGATGTACGAATGAGCTGTTGGGACATACTGGGTATTGAGCGGACGTCCGATCGTGCGGCGATCGAGGCGGCCTTCCGGCAACAGCAAAAGTTTGCATCGGAGGACGAACAACCCCGCTTGAACGAGGCCTATCGATCGGCTCTGGACGAGGCTGGATTTGCGCCGACGCCGACTGATGAACCAGTCGCCGTTTCGCAGGCACCGGACATTGACCCGTCCGGAACTCCGGAGCTCTCTGCCCGGGATCATCAGGTCGTGCGGGAAACGGTGATCCAGATCCAGGCACTGCTCAATGATTCATCTCGCCGTGATGATCCCCGCGCCTGGAAGGCAATTCTCAGCGAGCCGCCGAGCGATCAGCCTGACATACGGGCGTCCGTCGCCGAGCGCCTCACGCCTCAGGTCAGGCCCATGGCCGAAAACGGCGCGCTTCCGATCGGCGTGTGCCGGTTTCTGGACGACTGGTTTGGCTGGGAAACACTCACAAAGGTCAATCCTGACCTGGACCTCGGCGGACAGCAGCCCGATGACGCACCCGGCCGGCAGAGCAGTCCCGGGGAGCGTGGCTCGGAGCCACCCCAGATGGTCAATTTCTGGCCCGCGGTCATCGGCTGGGTGATCGGTCTGGCGGTGCTTGCTGCGATTTTCAGTAATCTGATCGGGCATCAATAACGATCACGCGGTCGCAACGTCGTCGGCCAGGCGGAGGTCAACCCGACCCGCTTGCCGGGCCACTGGCGGTTTTGGCCAGGCGGGTCAGATCCTTCGCCACATCATCAACCGGCGTATCAGTCTGGAGAAGCAGTCTGATTCTGCCTTGTCCGTCGAACACATAGACGGCATTGCTGTGTGACACCTCATACTGACCGTTGGCGTCGGCCTCACCGTATCCGAACGTGGTGCGATAACGTTTTGCCAATGCCCTCAAGGTCGCCTCGTCGGCCGTCAGCCCGACAATGTGTGAATCAAAGGCGTGAGCGTACTGGCCAAGCCGTTCAGGCGTATCACGTTGCGGGTCGACGCTCACAAACAACACCCGGATCCGGTCCCGGACCGATGCCGGTACCTGCTGCAGCGCGCGATGCAGGTAGGCCAGGGTGGTGGGGCAGGCATCGGGACAGGAGGTGTAGCCGAAAAACAGCAGCCGCACTTCACCCTGGTAGTCAGCGTCGGTAACGGTTTGTCCGTCACTGGCCGTCAGTTTGAACGAAAGATCGGGCATCACCCCGCTGATGTCCTTGGCATGCCAGGGCGCTTCCGGTTCGCTGCAGGCACTTGTCAGCATGACAACCAGGGCCAGCGCAAAA
>JAWVWU010000249.1:0-4409 GCA_033723595.1 Marinobacter sp.
AAGACGCTTGTCCATGGACTTCAACTGGTTGCGGGACGTTCTGCGGGTATTCCAGAGTTGCTGTTTTGCTTTGATGATCTTGATCATGAGTTTAGGCTCTCAATGGGTTAGTTAGGAGCCTACAATTATAGGTAGCCGGCACTTAGCACACTATACGCAGAACACGCAACTTTCCCTGCAAGGATGCGTTTTTTCGGTGTTTTTAACCCCGTAGAACTACGTACAGTCCGGCGCATACGCGGCAGATTGTCGTTATCCTCGCCAGAACCCTGGCGACAGCAACACGATGACACTCAGCATTTCCAGCCGCCCCAACAACATGCCAATGCAGAGAATCCACTTGGCGGTGTCAGGCAGGGCCTGGAAGTTGCCGGACGGACCGATCTGGTCGCCGATACCGGGGCCCACATTACTTAGGGCGGTGAGCGCTCCGGAAATACTGGTCATGAAATCGATGCCCAGCAATGACAGCGCCAACGTCATGACCAGCAAGCACACAAGAAACACAAACGCATAGGCAATCATCGACGCGATGATCTCGTCGCTGACGGCGCGCCCGTTGAAGTTCCGGGTCAGCACCGCTCGCGGATGCAACAGCCGCTTGAACTGCTCACGGAGTACCATGAGAGAAAGCTGGAAACGAAAGATCTTCATGCCGCCGGCCGTGGAACCGGAGCAGCCGCCCACAAAGGTCAGGAAAAAGAACGCAGCCAGCGCAAAGGGGCCCCAGAGCAGATAGTCCTCGGAGGCGTAACCGGTGGTGGTCACGATGGACGTCACGTTGAACAGCGCCGATGAAAACAGCGCAAAGGGTTCGGTCTCATGATTGAGCAACCGGTAGATTGTCAGCGTCGATGCGGTGACCAGCAGAAAACCGAGAAACGCCCGAACCTGCTGGTCACGCCAGAGCACCCCGTGTTGGCCGTTCAGTTCGCGGACAAACAGGAAGAACGGCATGGCGCCGAGCGCCATGAACAACGACGATTCCAGCAGGATGACGTTGGACTTGAAATGCCCCATTGACTGGTCCGAGGTGGAATAACCGCCGGTGGAGATGGTCGTGAACGCATGGTTGACCGCTTCAAACAGGCTCATCCCGGAGAGCCAGTAGGTCAGGGCGCAGAGCAGGGTAAAACCGCAGTAGACCAGTAAAAGCCCGCGTCCGAGAGTTTTCATGCGCGGTAGGGCCTTGTCGGTCCATTCAGACGATTCAGTCGTGAACAGCCGCATACCGCCAATGCCCAGAAAGGGCAATACGGCCACGAACATGCCGATGATACCGATACCGCCGATCCACTGCAGAATCGAGCGCCACAACAGGATGTCCTCGGCCATGGTGTCGAGCCCGGTGAAGACCGTGGAGCCCGTTGTTGTAATACCGGAGATACTTTCAAACACGGCGTCGGTAAAGGAGACCCCGAGGTTACTGAGAAAGAACGGCAGGGCGCCCAGCACAGACACCAGGATCCAGCTGCCCACCGTGAGCATGAACATATAGCGCGGTTTCAGGTAGTGTTGCTCGCCGCGGGTCAGCAATATGCCCACCAGTCCGGCGAGCAGAACACCCGCCGCCGAGTAGATGAATGCGTGAGCATTGGGTGCCGCGTCGAAGCTCAGGCACACCACCGGCACGGCCATGAAAATGCTCAACAAAATAAGCAGTATGCTCAGAATATAAACGACGGGGGCAAAGTCTTTCATTCCGGATGACATCACTTCAACGCACAGTCAGCTGGTAAAGTTGGGGTAGAGTACTCTCACAGGGTGGTAAAATCGACAGTCCGGGCGCAAAAACCGCCTCAAAACCCACTGATAGAGCCCGATTTATCAGGCTTTTAACACGGAGTATGGCATGAATCATCTGGCACACTTGTTTCTTGCGGAAGAAGGCGTTGAACCGCGGGTGGGCAATGTGCTCGGAGACTTTGCCCGGGGGGTTGCAGTCAACCGGTTGCCGGATGCGGTGCAGGCGGGGCTCGAAAACCATCGGGCGGTGGATGCATTTACCGATCAGCATCCCGAGGTGCTGGCAGCAAAGCGGGTGTTCTCCGCCCAACGACGCCGGTTCGCGGGGGTTGCACTGGACGTACTGTTCGATCACTACCTGCTGCGGCACTGGCCCCGGTTTACCGATTGCGATCGCGAGGGGTTTATCCAGGAGGTCTACCGGGACCTGGAAGCCGGCTACAAACTGATGCCACAACGGATGGCGGAGGTTATGGCGCGGATGATCGCCCATGACTGGTTTACCGCCTACAAGGACCTGGACACCATCGGTTATGCGTTGGACCGAATCGCCGACCGCATCCGGTTTCAAAATCAGTTTGCGGGCATTATTGAGGAAATTCGCGCGCACGATCGCTTACTCGAACAGCATTTTCTTGCGTTTTTCCCTGATTTGCTCGCCTTCAACCAGGCCCGGTTGGTTTAGCCGGACGCTGATCAATCGGCGACAATGCGCGATCGCGGAACCTTTTTCCGGTGGGCAGCTCCAATACGCAGACCCCGGGCAGAATCAATAGCGGAGTCTGTCCAGTCGCTGATGGAGATCCGCCATGAAATCCTGTCTTGTCATTGCACTGCTTCTTTTGCCGCTGGCCGCCCAGGCACAGCATTGGCAAAGCCGCCCACAGCAAACGGACGTCATCGAACTCTACACGTCGGAGGGTTGCAGCAGCTGCCCGCCCGCCGAGCGGTGGCTCAGCTCCCTGAAAGAGCAGCCCGGACTTTTCTCCGATTTCATTCCCCTGGCGTTTCATGTGGATTACTGGGACAGCCTGGGATGGCCAGACCGGCTGGCCAGTCATACCTACAGTGAACGGCAGCGCCGGTATGTTCACGAAGGGCAGGTCAGTCAGGTCTATACGCCCGGCTTTGTTATCAACAGTCAGGAATGGCGGCCCTGGTTCCGGGGGGTCCGGAACTGGACGCCTTCCGAGCGCAAACCGGGGGTTCTCTCAGCGAATCTGGACGGCAGGGCGCTCACCGTTGATTACGCCGACGAGCAGGCCAGTGAACTGCACGTGGCCTATCTGGGCATGGGGCTGACGTCGGACATTAAGGCTGGCGAAAATCGTGGGCGCACACTCAGCCATGATTTTGTGGTTCTGCGTGTCATGGAGCAGGTTGGTCGCGGGCACTGGCAGATGGCATTACCGCCGATCCCCCAGAAAGGACAGAACCGCACCGCCCTGGCGGTCTGGGTCTCGCCGACGGACCGCCAGAATATCCTGCAGGCCGTTGGAGGCTACCTGGAGTGAATTGGTTCCGCTTGGCGATCAGGTGACGTAAAGTTGTGAACTGAGATCCCCGATAGGACCGAGTGAGCCGGCTATGCCCGACCCCGACAACACATCCGCGCGGCTGACTGGCAGCCTGCTGTTGAAAGGCCAGAACCTGCCAGGATTCGCATCAGAGCAGGTTCGCCTGTTGCAGGCCGTCGAAGAGACCGGTTCCATTGCGGCGGCGGCCCGCCAGGTAGGCATCAGCTACAAAACCGCATGGGATCGCATTGACGCCATGAACAACCTGTCCGCACAGCCCCTTGTGGCACGTTCGGCCGGGGGCGCTCAGGGCGGTGGCACACAACTGACCGAATTCGGGCGCAACGTGGTGGCCGGTTTCCGGACGCTCGAGACCCAGCACGATAAGTTTCTGGCGCGGCTCGGTCAGTCTCTCAATTCCCTGGACGACGTTGCCAATTTCATCAGCGCGGGCACAACCGTCAGCAGTATTCGTAATCAGTACCGGGGTGTGGTTGAGTCGATTCAACACGGTGCCGTCAATGCCGAGGTCGCGCTGCGAATCAGCGATCGCCAGACGCTGATTGCGATCATCACCGAAGACAGTCTTGAACGATTGAGCCTGAACGTGGGCGCACAAACGCTGGCGCTGGTAAACGAATCCTCGGTCATTCTGACTGCCGAAGGGCCGCTGGCCACCAGTGCCCGCAACCAGCTCGCCGGAACGGTCACGCGTATCGCCAGGGGCGCGGTTAACAGTGACATAACTCTTGATCTGGGCGAGGGCAAGTCGATCAGCGCGACCATCACCAACACCAGCCTTGAGGCTCTGGCACTGGACGAGGGCGCTCCGGCTTGCGCACTGTTCAAGGCGTCCAGCGTGATACTTCTGGCGGTCTGAGTGGGTCCAATCGAGCCAGTGACGGATTGGTCTGATGGTGGCCGGCCCCGAGCGTTCTGTTATCGCACGATAGCGACGGATTTGATCTGCGCCCACACGGTCTGGCCCGGCGCTAACGCCAGGTAGACACTGGACCGCCGGGTGATTCTGGCCAGCAAGACCAGCGCGCCGACGCTTAGCTGAACCATCACCATGGCCTCGTCCTCATCCGGCGCCAACCGGGTAACGGTGGCCTTGAGCCGGTTCAGAATACTGGTATCGTCGTG
>JAWVWU010000250.1:0-4407 GCA_033723595.1 Marinobacter sp.
GCGCAGGCGGACCTGCTCTGGTTCGGGGGCATCGGCACCTACGTCAAGGCGTCCTCCGAGGCGCACACCGATGTGGGTGACAAGGCCAACGACGGCCTGCGGATCGACGGCAAGGACCTGCGCTGCAAGGTCGTGGGTGAGGGCGGTAACCTGGGCATGACGCAGTTGGGCCGTATCGAGTATGCGCTTGCCGGCGGTCGGCTCAATACCGACTTCATTGACAATGCCGGCGGTGTTGATTGCTCGGACCATGAAGTCAATATGAAGATCCTGCTGAACCGGGTTGTCGCCGGCGGTGACCTGACCGAAAAGCAGCGGAATGTGCTGCTCGAGGAGATGACCTCCGACGTGTCGGACCTGGTGCTGCTGAACAATTACCGTCAGACCCAGGCAATCAGTATTGCCAGCGTGGAGGCCGCGAACCGGCTGGAAGAATATCGCCGGCTGATGAGCAGCTTCGAGGCCGAGGGCAAGCTCAATCGGCAGCTCGAATTCCTGCCGGATGAAGAACTGCTGGCCGAGCGGAAACTCCGCAAGCAGGGGCTGACCCGGCCGGAGCTGTCGGTGCTGATCTCCTACGTCAAGGGCGATCTCAAACAGGCGCTGGTCGACAGCTCGCTGCCCGATGAAGGGTATCTGGCGTCGGAAATGTACAAGGTCTTTCCGAAGGCCCTGACCGAACGCTTCGCCGAGGAGCTGAACAGCCACCAGTTGCGCCGCGAGATCATTGCCACCCAGATTGCCAACGACATGATCAACCACATGGGGATCACCTTCGTTGAACGGCTGCATCAGTCGACCGGCGCCACCTCGTCCGGCATTGCCATGGCGTGGATCATTGCCCGCGACGTGTTCCAGCTGGATACCTGGTGGAACCGGCTGGAAGCACTGGACTATAAAGTGCCGGCCCAGCTCCAGATTGATCTGATGAAAGGGCTGATGCGACTGATCCGGCGGTCAGTCCGCTGGCTGCTGCGCAATCGACGCAGTGAGCTTAATATCCAGAGCCACATCGAACGATTTGCCAACGGTATCAGCAAAATCACCGCCAGTTTGCCGGATTACCTGGGTGACCAGGCGTTGGCCGAGTGGCAGGCGAGCTTCGATAAGCTTCGGGAGCAGTCGGTTCCCGACGATCTGGCGGGTGTGATGGCGGGCACCAGCTACCTCTATGCCACACTGGGCATTATCGAAGCACAGGAGACGACGGGTATGCCACTGCAGACCGTCGCCAATCTCTATTTCACCCTGGGCGAAAAGCTCGAGCTGAACTGGTTTGCCAATGCCATTGCCCGTCTGGCGCCGAGCTCACACTGGCAGGCCCTGGCCCGGGAAAGTTTCCGCGAGGACCTGGACTGGCAGCAGCGTGCGCTGACCTCCGGTGTGCTTCGGCTGGCCGGTGAGACCGGCGACGTGGACGGCTGTATTGACAACTGGATGGCCACCTACGATCCGATGATCGGCCGCTGGAAATCCATGCTGGCGGAACTCAGGGGCGTGCGCGAACCGGAGTATGCGATGTTTTCGGTGGCGCTGCGTGAACTGCTCGATCTGGCCCAGAGTACGCTTCACACACCGGTGGATCAGGTACCGGCGACGACCGGCTGATGTTTGCCTTCGGGCCTGAAATCCCGTTCAATTACGTTACGTTGAGCGGGAATCAGGTGCGCCTGCAACAAACTATCCGCCCGGCAAGAGCCGTGTTCTAATTAGAAGGGGTCCACCTGACATGCGTCAACTGAATGAATTGTTAGAGAAAAATGAAGCCTGGGCCGACAGCATCAAACAGGAAGACCCGGATTTTTTCAAGCGGTTGTCCAACCAGCAGTCGCCGGAATACCTCTGGATCGGGTGCGCGGACAGCCGGGTGCCGGCCAACCAGATCGTTGACCTGATGCCGGGTGAGCTGTTTGTGCATCGGAATGTCGCCAACGTGGTTGTCCACACCGATTTTAATTGCCTGTCTGTACTGCAGTTTGCGGTCGACGTGCTCAAAGTCAAACACGTGATGGTCGTGGGGCACTATGGCTGCGGTGGTGTTCGCGCGGCGTTGACGAACCAGAGCTTCGGCCTGATCAGCAATTGGCTTCGGCATGTGCAGGACATTCGCGATAAATACGCCGATGTGCTTGATCAGCTGTCCTCGGAAAATGACAAGATCGACCGTTTATGCGAGCTCAACGTGGTTGAGCAGGTCGGCCATGTCTGTCAGAACAGCATCGTCCGGGAAGCCTGGGCCCGAGGCCAGCCGTTGTCCGTGCACGGCTGGGTCTACGACATTGCCGATGGCCTGTTGCGGGACCTGGGCGTGCATATTTCCTCGGAAGAAGACCGCACGAGCGTTCAGGCCAGCAATATCGAAGAACTGATCCATCGTCCGATACGGTCGGGCCGTCGCAAAGTCTGAGGCCCGCTCCGCAGTGCACAACACCCATGACGTTTTACTCCGGAACCGGGCGGCCCTGACGGGCCGTCTTGCCCTGCTCGGTCTGGCTGACGCCAGCTTGCTGGGCGACTTTCCCGCCGGCGGCACCGCTGTCTCGGAGCACTATGGCGTTTACCGGGACGTGCAGCAGACGCCGGGCTGGCAGGCCTGCTTTGGTTACCTCGACGCCTGCGAGGCCAGCGCTGATACCGCGGTGGTGTTTGTACCCAAGGCTCGGGCGGAGCTGGCGATGCGTCTTGCCCGGGCGAGTCGATTGCTGGTGCCTGACGGACAGCTTGTACTGGTCGGCGAGAAACGCGAGGGTATCGCCAGTGCCGTCAAGCAGCTAAAGTCGCTTGCTCCGGATGCGGTCAAGATCGACAGCGCCCGTCACTGCCAGGTCTGGCGTTCTGGTCGGCCAAGGCTGGAAGACCGGCCGCCATCAGCCTGGCTGGACTGGCATACCGTAACGGTTGCCGGCCATATCTGTGCTGTCGCCGGTTTACCGGGGATCTTCAGTGCCGGACGGCTGGATGACGGAACCCGCATGCTTCTGGAGACGCTCCATGACAAGCCGGTGTCTGGCCCTGTGCTGGACTTTGCCTGCGGCGCCGGCGTCATGGGTGCCTGGCTTGCAACCCGCCACGGGGCCGGTCTGGAGGTTGACGGGGTGGACGTTCAGGCCCAGGCGGTGTTCTGTGCCAGACAGACCTATGAGCGAGCCGGTGTGACGGGGCATATCCAGGCGTCCGACGGGCTGGCGGAGGTATCGCGCCGTTATCAGACGGTGATCACCAACCCGCCGTTCCACACTGGCGTTAGTACCGATCTGTCCATGACAAACCGGTTTTTGCAGCAGGTGGCCGATCATCTGCTTCCCGGCGGCGAGCTACGCCTGGTCGCCAACCGGTTTCTGCCCTACGCGGATCTCATCCGGCAGGCGATCGGACCGGCCGGTATTCTGGCGCAGGATCGTCGCTTTACCGTGTACCAGGCGTTTTGCACCGCAACCGGGCGCCATTGATCAGGTGCGTAGCGTCCGGCGGCGGATAGCTGTTGCTGGCCCGGCTGTCAGAGCCGTTGGGCTCGTGACGATCGGTGTGATCCTTCCGTTCAGCCAAAAAAAAGCCCCAGGGGTAGGGGCTAAAGGTTGCTTCCAACCGGAAGCACACAACAAACCGGGCTACTGCCACGGCGGGTCACTTAGCCATGTCATCCCGACGTTCTGTCAGCTCGCGGATAAAGGTCAGGGCACGTCTCGCACTGGCATCGGCATGGCTGCGAGCCTGCTCGAGCCGCGGTTTGATCTCGACTCGATAGGCTCGTTCGGCGCGATCGGTGACATAGGCCGTCATCATGTTGGCATCCCACCAGAGTTTTTTGCGCAGGTCGTAGGTTGCCAGATCAAGACGGCGATTGAAGTCTCGCAACGAGGGGTTGCTCCGGCGGAGGTCGGCGATTATGTCCGCCAGGGGACGCGGTTCGCTCACATCCGCGCCCAATTCCGACACCATTTTCCGGACTGCCTGGCTCCACTCGCTGACCCGAGGGCGAAGCTGCTGTTCGAATCGGGCCCTGGTTTCCCGGGTTTTTTTCATGCTCTGTTTCAGGGTGTCCTGAATCATACAACCGCTCCCGTTTGCCACTGGAATAAAGACTGAGTGCTCGATCACGTCGGTATTCAGCCATTTAGCTGGTAGTCTAGGGTCAATTTTTAGAGTATTCAGCCTAGTGTGCCCGGGATCAGACGCCAACGGCGCCAACCCGGTCCGATGAGCGCATTCACCGTCTCTCAGGATCCTGAATTCTATGGCAAACTTGCAGTACGCCGGCCGCGAACTGGTCCTGGCTCGCCCTGGCAAAGCCCACCCATCGCTGCGCGCCTGGGACGCCGCCGATGAACAGTTGATTGAGCTTGCTCGTGGCCGGCTGAACCCCGGCGATACCCTGGCAATCGTTGACGACGCTTTCGGTGCGCTGAC
>JAWVWU010000251.1:0-4393 GCA_033723595.1 Marinobacter sp.
CGTCTCCGCGAGAGCGTCCCGAAAGACGCCGTTCATGGTGTTGGCGGACTGGCCAGGCATATCGATAGTGAGGGTCAGGATCTTGTCCCGGTCTATGTCGTAACGAATGGCGCTCATTGAATGGTCTCCTTCTGGAATAGGGGCATTGGGGCTCAGCAGCGTTCGATAATTGTGGCGATACCCATGCCACCGCCGACACACAGCGTGGCGAGCCCGAAGCGCAACTCGCGGCGCTCAAGTTCGTCCAGAAGTGTGCCCAGAATCATGGCGCCGGTCGCGCCAAGTGGATGCCCCATGGCGATCGCGCCACCGTTAACGTTGACTTTGTCATCCGGCACGGACAGTTCCCGCTGGAATCGCATGACCACGGAGGCAAACGCTTCATTTACCTCGAACAGATCAATCTGGTCAGCCCGCATGCCGGCCTTTTCCAGCGCTTTGCGCGCGGCAGGGGCCGGCCCTGTCAGCATGATGGTAGGGTCCGTGCTCGTGACGGCGGTGGCAACGATGCGGGCCCGCGGCGTGAGTCCCAGCGACCGTCCCTTCTGCTCACTGCCGATCAGCATGGCGGTCGCGCCGTCGACAATACCGGATGAATTGCCAGCGTGATGAACGTGATTGATCCGCTCGACGTCGTGGTACTTCTCCCGGGCAACGCTGTCAAAGCCCATCTGGCCGATGGTTTCGAACGACGGACTGAGCTTCGCCAGTGATGCCAGGGTCGTGTCGGCGCGCACGTGCTCGTCGCGAGCCAGAATCGTCACGCCGTTTTGATCGGTGACCGGAACAATAGAGCGCGCGAAGTAGCCATGTTCCCACGCCTGCGCTGCTTTTTGCTGGGAGCGGACCGCAAAGCCGTCGACATCGGCCCGGCTGAACCCTTCCAGCGTTGCAATCAGATCGGCACCGATGCCTTGAGGCATGAAGCCGGTGTGCAGGTTGGTGGCCGGATCCGTCGCCCAGGCGCCGCCGTCAGACCCCATCGGGACACGGGACATGGCTTCGACGCCGCCGGCGACGACCAGGTCTTCCCAACCGGAACGGACCTTCATCGCAGCGAGGTTGACCGCCTCCAGACCGGATGCGCAGAAACGGTTCAGCGTTACGCCAGCAACCACGTCGTCCCAGTCTGCCGCCAGGGCAGCGGTTTTCGCGATATCGGCACCCTGGTCGCCGATCGCCGTCACGCAGCCCATTACAATGTCATCGACCTGTGACGTGTCCAATGAATTACGGGTCTGGAGCGATTTCAGCATGGCCGTCAGTAAACTGACCGGTTTCACACTGTGCAGGGAGCCATCTTTCTTGCCCCGGCCTCTGGGGGTGCGGACCGCGTCAAAAATAAACGCCTCGGTGGTCATGTCGTAACCTCGGGATTGTCAGTCGGTAAATGGGCGATGATGATCGGTTAACCATAGCGGCTGTGGGCGGTCGGGTGGAATGGCGTTCGCTGCCAATCGGACTGACGAAATGAATCAGCAGCCGTCAACGCAGACTGAAAATAGCCGGGCCTGACTGCCGTTGCTGATATGACAATCATGCCGGTCATGACAAAGAGCGGCGGGCATTCTAAGGTGTAGGGATGAGGAGCCGGTCATCAGGACCAGCTGTATGACGCGAGGTATGCCATGTCATTGCTTGATACGATCGATAACCTTTATGAACGCCTGGTTGCGGAAGAGATAGAAGCCGGTCGACAGGCCGACGACAGTGAAGACTTCCTGCAGGATGTGATGTGCGTTGCACTCAACCGCCTGCCGCCCCGTTACTACCGGCACAGCGTGGACATGATGTTCTATCTGGCGGATCAGGAACAGCAGGAAATGCACGACAAGGTAAAGGCCGCGGTCGAGGGAGCCCGCGCCTTTGTCCAGAGCCATCAGCGGGAGTGACAAAGAGCCTTCAGCGGGCGTGACAAAGAACCATCAGCGCGCGTACCGGCCCCGTTCCGGTCTCGCGCGGCCCCCGCCCGGCATCCGCACAAACCGGTCAGCGAACGAGTGCGGCCAGAGCCCCGGCCAGGCGTGATGCCAACGCTTCGTCCATGCTGTCAGCCGGTGCCCGCAGGCACCAGTGGGCGACCAGCGATTCCAGCTGGTCGTTCAGGTCACCGGACTGAGCCGTACCGCTCATGCCATCCGCCAAGCGCTGTACCTGAATTTCCATGCGCAGAGACTGATCCTGCTCCGGTGATGGCTGTGCGGTCAGAATCTCTGCCCGTATAACCAGTTCCCGGGCACTCAGGTCAGCGTGGGTGTCGGCCCGCTCTGACCAGTCCGCGGGCAGGGCGTCGGAGGCGACTTGGCCTTCAAGTCGGGCATGGATATGGCCTTGCCAGCGCCGGACAGTTGCCTCGAGTTCGCTCTTTTCTTCCAATGATCGCAGGCGGTGGAGTTCGGCCTGCAGTTTTTCCGTCATGGAGGCAGACAACGGCTGTTGCCCAATGGCCTCAAGTTCGTTGATCAGCGCCCGACGCGTTTTGGCCTCATCAGCTTCCAGGGCAGTGGTCCGGCTGAGTACCTCGGCCAATTGCGCGTCGGCCTGCCGGGTCTGGGCGATCTGTTCGTCCCTGGCTACGTCGCGACGCGCAAATATGGCGTCGCAGGCGCTCCGAAAGGCCTGCCAGAGCTTGCGGTCCTGACGATGCCGGGTGATACCGATGGACTTCCATTCACTTTGAAGCTGCTTGGCTTGGTTCATGGCGTCGGCCAGCGGCTCGTGATCGACCAAAGCTTCTGCCCGAGCCACGATGTCGGCCTTGAGCGCTTCGTTGCGATCGCGTTCCTCATTGAGCGGCGTTTCGACCGCTGCCAGCAGCTCGTCGAAGCGCTTCTGCAGAGGACGGTTGTCCCGAAACTCGACTGGCCAGGCCGCTTTCCACTCATCCCGGGCAACCCGGTGGATTTTCTCGACCGCCTTCCAGTCGGCGGTTTGCCAGTCCGTTTGTGCAACAAATTCAGCAAGCTGATCACACAGGGCACGTCGGGTCTCGAGGTTGGTCTGTTTGAGTCCTGACTTTGCAGCAAAATAGGCTTTGCAGGGTTCGTAAGCCAGATCCGATGCCTGTTTGAACCGTTGCCAGAGTTCACGATCAGATGAGCCGCCCAGCTCACGCCATTCGTTCTGAAGTTCCTTGATCTTGCTGGCCTTGGCCTCGGGCTCCATGTGCTGGGCGGCAAGGTATTCCATCTGTTCACACAGATGGATCTGTTTGGGCTGGGTGGCAAACCCCTGCCAGTCCTGAAGTTCGCGCAGCTGGCCGTTCAGCAGCTGGAAACGGGCCTGGAAACCGCGGGCATGACGCTCATCCAGCGCGCGCAGCTCCTGCTGGGCCTGCTTGAAAAAATGCTTTGATTCTTTCAGCTGGCGCGCTTCAAGCGTTGCGGTCAGTGCGTCGAGTGTCTGTTCCAGCGCCTGTTTTCCGGCACTCTGGTCCGGCGCCGCCGGGGCAGGAGCCGGCTTTCTGACGCCGGCAAGGCGTCTCAGGCCAGCCAGTGACGCCGGCGCGGTGTAGCCGTCCGGCCAGTCGACCAACTTGAGCAGATCTGTCGGGTCCGGCAGTGTTTCATCGGCGGTCACCGAAGGGGTTTCGACAGGTTGCTCAAGGTGGGCCCGAATGGCTGGCAACTGCTGATTGAAGCGTTGAACGGCCGCGATGTAGGCACGCAGGGACTGCATCAGGGTCTCGTAAGCCTTTTGTTCGGCTTTTTCGACACGGGCTTCCCGTGTGGCCTCCAGCCACCGGTTTTCCTGGGTCTTTTGCAGCGCATCCAGAGCGGCATGAGAGGGCAGATAGTCGTCGGCCTGGTGTTGCAGATCGGCAAGGGTCTCTTCCAGCAGCGTCAGTGTGTGCTGGCGCTCTTCCCGGCGCGCCTGCTGGATCCGCTCGGCTTCGGCCTCTTCGCGGAATGCTCTGACACGTTCCCGACACTGATGGATGGCATTGAGGAAGTCAGTTGCCTGCTGGGCTGACGCGGAGGATTCCAGCGATTTCCACTGTTTGAGCAGAGTATCGAGACGAGCCTCGTAATATTGGGTGTTTTCGCTGCGGGCGTGCTCCTGTGCCTGACGAATAGCTGCCAGTATTGCGTCCTCGCGTTGTTGCCGGCGCGCGTCGTCTTCCCGCAGTTGCTGCAGCTTGTGTCGTACTACCTGATACACCGCCTTGTCTTTCCCCCGGGCATTTTTCTGCAGTCGCTGGAGGCTGTTCCTGTCGGTTATCTGCCCGGCCGCTTTTAATCGGATTTCAGCGGTTTTGCCCGACAAGGCCAGTGTTTCCAGTTGCTCTTGGGGCAGGGTAGATTCAAGCTGGTGCTGCTGTTCCTCCACCAGGGCTTGTCTGGATGGTTCGTCGACGGCCGGCATTTTGGCCGGTGCTGACTCGGGCTGGGTC
>JAWVWU010000252.1:0-4390 GCA_033723595.1 Marinobacter sp.
GCCCTCACGATCCTTCAGCGAATCAAACAGGCGCTGAGCCGCCGCCGTAAAATCGGTGGCGTCCGTCGGCAGGTACTCCTCATGGACCACTTTGCCTCCAGCCTTGTTCATGGCCTCCTTGAAGGCAGACACGCCGTCGCGACCGAAGGCGTAGTCCTGGGCAATGGTCGATACACAAACGCCCGGCTTACCGATCGCGACCGCATTGGAGACGGCATCCTGGGAGGAGTTGCGGCCGATCCGGAAGACATAACGGTTCCACTGGTCGCCAGTAATCGCATCCGCGACACCCTCGGGGATGATGATGCGCTCGTATTCTTCCGCCAGCGGCAGGGTGGCCAGGGCAACCCCGGACGATACCGGCCCCACGACGATCTGAGCATTGTCCTCGCCATAGGCCTCCTCAACGAGGGTACGGGCACGGGCCGGATCCAGCTGAGTGTCTTTTTCGATGATCTCGATTTTGCGACCGTCGATTTCCATGCTGCCATCGGTGGCGTATTCAAAGCCCATCTGCATGCCTTTGCGGAGCTGGTCGGCATAGGGTGCCAGCGGGCCGGTGAAACCGGTCACATGGGCGATGCGGATAGGTTCGGCGGCGGTGCTCGTGCCCGCAACCCCCAGAGCAGACAGAGCGATGGCGGTTGCCATAAGTAAGCGTTTCATAAGGCGGTCCCCTTTATTGTTGTACCCTTTGTTGTTCAAAAAGGTCCTGCACGACGATGGTGATTGTCGATTCATAATATGACAACTCATTCACCTTTCCGCAAGCAGGTTTTTCAAATTATTCACCCTGGCCGCGACGCCAGAACACCCCCTGACCCACCAGAAATACGTATTTCGCCCAGTAGGGCCCGCCATCTCGATCTTGACAGCAACCGAGTGACGGATTAGCTTACTTGAAACCTGATTCACCTTTGCCCGATCGTCTGAGCGGTCATCGCGTCACCAGGTCCGACTGAATCGCGCCCTGCCCGGAACATCCGAGACGGTGTCCGACAGCTCGCTCCCATACACCTGAAAAGGCCATCCCGCCATGACAACACCTGCCAGTGCAACCGGGGTTTCATCCCCCGGCGCGCCCAAAACGGCCCGGGGCGCCAGAACGCGGGCCCGTATTCTGCAGGCTGCCGAAGACACCTTTGGCACCCTGGGCTACCATCGCGCTGGCATTACCGACATTACCCGGGCGGCAGGCGTTGCGCAGGGCACCTTCTATACCTATTTCGGCGGCAAGGAGGAAATCCTGCGGGAACTGGTGCTGGATATGGGCCACAAGGTGAGGGCCCACTTGGCTGCCAAAATTCTGGGGGCACGGGACCGGCTGGAAGCGGAAGAGCGCGGACTCAAGGCTTTTCTGGAATACCTGGCCGCGCACCCGTCGCTCTACCGTGTCCTGCAGGAAGCCCAGTTCGTGGACGAAGCCATCTACCGGGACTACTACGAAACGTTCAGCCGCGGCTACTCCGACATGCTCGACACCGCGGCTCGCAAGGGTGAAATCCGACCGGGCAACAATCAGCATCGGGCGTGGGCGCTGATGGGGCTATCCCATTTTCTGGGCATGAAGTACGCGCTGTGGGACCAGCGGGATAATTTTGACGACGTTGTCGCCACCCTGTCTGACCTGCTCCACAATGGTCTCCCCCTGAGCGGTCGGGACAAGCCGGCGTGACGCCTTGCCGGACACGGTCGTCACCCTGTTGCATCGCTGGCAGTCCTGAACTTGCGTTGCCAACGGTCATGAACCTGCACGACTAAACGCCGTGAACCTTTTTTCGCTACCTGTCATGAGCCCCTGGAAGAGACCGTCATGAAGATGTTTGATCTGCTGGCGCAGCGTGCGAGAGTGACTCCGCAGCGGCCAGCACTCGAGGACCTCGACAACGGAACGGTTTACAACTACGAGCAATTGAATGCCCGCGCCGCGCGCTTCGCTGCCGCCGCGACCGGACACTGGCAACTGCAACCCGGGGATCGTATTGCCTGGCTGGGGCACAGCCGGGCGGAATTTTTCGTGATGCTGTATGGCTGCGCCAAGGCCGGACTGATTCTGGTCCCTCTGAACTGGCGCCTGGCCGTGCCCGAACTGCAGAGTCTGCTTGCGGACTGCCAGCCCCGGGTACTGCTGTTTGCCGACGAGTTTGCCGACAGCGCGCGCGCATTGGCAGAGCTCGACGCCGACCTGTCGCTGGTCGCGGTCACCGAATCAACACCACCACCGGACCAAAGCCCGGGGCATTATGACACCGACCTTGCGACCGTGGCACCGGATCTGGCACCTCACCCGGAACGCGATCCGGACACTCCGTGGTATCTGCTGTACACGTCCGGCACGACCGGTCGGCCCAAAGGCGTTGTCCAGACATTCCGGATGATGCTGGCAAACTATCTCAACATCGGTCTTGCGGTTGATCTGACCAGAAACGACGTTCTGCTGAACGTGCTGCCACTGTTCCACACGGCCGGCATCAACCTCTACGCCTCCGCGGTA
Organism: Marinobacter sp.; assembly: GCA_033723595.1. Taxonomy (GTDB): domain Bacteria; phylum Pseudomonadota; class Gammaproteobacteria; order Pseudomonadales; family Oleiphilaceae; genus Marinobacter. Next base: position 2,495 of record JAWVWU010000252.1, read on the forward strand.
TTCATGGTCGGGGGATGCGTGCTGGTGGCCAGAAGCTTTGAGCCCGAACAGACCTTTGACGTGCTGGCCAATCGGGCAACCGTTTTCTTCGGCGTGCCGGCGGTCTATCAGTCGCTGCTGGATCATCCCCGTTTCAGCGCCGACGCGCTGGCCGGCGTCCGTTCCTGGGGCTGCGGAGGAGCCGCTCTGTCCCTGCCGGTCGCGCGCCGGTTCGTGGCCGCCGGCATCCATGTAAGAACGGGCATGGGCATGACCGAAACCGGACCGACCGTGTTCCTGCTCGACGAACAGGACGTGCTCACCAAAACCGGCTCGGTCGGCCGCCCCCAGTTGCTGGCAGAGGTGAAAATTGTCGACGTTCGGGGACAGGATGTGGCTCCGGGTGAAGCCGGCGAACTCCTTATCCGTGGTCCCGGGGTAACGCCGGGCTATTGGGACCCATCCGGGGCGCTGCGACCGGCCACCGATGCAGACGGCTGGTTACACAGCGGCGACGTTGCCCGCTGCGACGCCGATGGCTGCTATTACATCGTGGATCGCAGGAAGGACATGTACATCTCCGGCGGCGAAAACGTCTACCCCGCCGAAGTGGAAAGGGTACTTCTGGAATACCCCGGCATCGTCGAAGCCGCCATCATCGGGGTGCCCGATGAGCGCTGGGGCGAGACCGGGCGGGCTTTTTTCAGTCTGTCAGCCGAAGCCACCACGGTACCCGACGACGCACAGCTGAGTGAGTTCTGTCGACAGCACCTGGCCGGCTACAAAGTCCCGCAGTCGTTTCAGCGTGTCACCGAGCTACCCCGCAATGCCCTGGGCAAAGTCACCAAACAGGTACTGCGCGATGACAGTAAACCGGCATAACAGCGCCGACGTCCGGCGATTCATGCCGACGCCACTGGACGTCGATGCCAGGGCACCGCTGCGCGCAGATCCTAACCCGATACACGTCTGTCCCGGTTCCGGCACTGACTTTGAGCGACTGGCCAGGCCAGTCGATAACGGAGAATAGCCATGACTGCCGCTTCACCCACTCTGGATCCGCGCCTTGCCGCCTGGCTGCAACAGCTGAACCAGCTGATCGAGGAACAGAAAGCCCAGGGAATCGTCATGACGCCGGCGATGGCAAGGGACAGCCTGGCCGGCCTGACAGCGACTTTTGTCACCGAGCGCCCGGCGCTGGGCCGGGTCACCGACATCACCGTGGTCGAGGCGGGGCGGAAGATTCCGCTGAGGCTCTATGACCCGGCGCCGGCCGTGGCCAAGCCGGTCTGCCTGTTTTTCCACGGTGGCGGCCACATGGCGGGAAGCGTCGACGTCTACGATCCGATTGCGCGCAGGCTGGCACAGCACAGTGGTCAGCTGGTGGTTTCGGTGGACTATCGACTGGCACCGGAAACGCCCTATCCCGGCGGGCTGGAGGATTGCCTTGCGGTTGCCCGTACGCTCTGGCAAACACTCGCCACTCACCAGATAGCCACGCAACGCTCACTGACACTGGTGGGAGACTCGGGCGGCGGAACATTCGCCGCGACCGTCGCAGCCCGCCTGGCAGATGAGAAGGACATCGGGCTGAACAAGCTGGTGCTGATCTACCCCAGCCTCGACTATACCCTGTCGTTTCCGTCCATCAACGACAATGGCGAGGGCTATCTGCTGGAAAAGGCCCGAATCCGCTGGTATTTCGATCACTATTTCCAGCACGGTGAGGACCGTCATCAGGCCTCGCCCCTGTGGGCGCCCCTGCCGTCAACCCTACCCCCAACGCTGGTCATTACCGCCGGCTACTGTCCATTGCGGGACGAAGGTGTTGCCTATGCAAACAAACTGCTGGACGCCGGCATGCCCTGTCAGCTCTATCCGGTACCGGGGGCGATCCATGCCTATCTGAATCTGGAA
>JAWVWU010000253.1:0-4373 GCA_033723595.1 Marinobacter sp.
CACGTCGACCTGGGTCAGCATGTGGTGCAGGCCATGGCCGAATTCGTGGAACAACGTGGTGACTTCGTCGTGGGTGAGCAATGACGGTTTGCCATCGACCGGCGGCGTGAAATTGCAGGTCAGAAAGGCGACCGGCAACTGCAGCTGGCCGCGCAGGTTGCGGCAGCGTACGCGGCAGTCCGCCATCCAGGCGCCGCCGCGCTTGCCTTGCCGCGCAAACAGATCGAGGTAAAACCAGGCAATGGCCTGTCCGTCACGACTGATGCGGTAGGCGGTCACATCCGGATGCCAGGTTTCGACGTCCGGCTGGGCTTCGATCTGGATGCCGAAAAGGCGCTCCGCCACGGCGAACAGCCCCGGCACGACCCGGTCCACCGGGAACCAGGGGCGCAGGGCCTCGGGCGAGATATCGTAGCGGGCCTGGCGCAGCTTTTCGCTGTAATAGCCAATGTCCCAGGCTTCCAGCTCGCTGATACCGTGCTGTTCTTCGGCGAAGGCCTTCAGGTCGGCCATGTCCTGTTCGGCCACCGGCTTGGATTTGGCTGCCAGCTCGTTGAGAAAGCCCAGCACCTCATCCACACTGCGGGCCATTTTGGTGGCCAGCGACCGTTCGGCGTAGTTGTCAAAGCCCAGCAGTCTGGCCATCTGATGGCGACGCTTGAGAATTTCAGCCATGACCGGCGTGTTGTCCCAGGTGCCCGCATCGGGCCCCAGATCGGACGCCCGGGTCACAAACGCCTCGTAGACCTCCCGCCGCAGCTCGCGATTGTCGCAATAGGTCAGCACCGGATAGAAACTGGGGAAATCCAGGGTGATGACGTAACCATCAAGATCACGCTGCTGGGCGGCTTGGCGCGCCCCCGCAAGGGCGGTTTCCGGCAACCCTGCCAGCGCCTCTGCATCGGTCACCTGACGGAACCAGTGCTGGGTGGCATCCAACACGTTGTCACTGAACCGATTGGTCAGTTCCGACAGTTCCCGCGAGAGCGCCTTATACTGGAGTTTCTGATCCTCTGGCAGGTCCACGCCGCCCAGATGGAAATCCCGCAGGGTGTTGTTGATCGCTTTCTGCTGGGCGGTATCGAGCCCACTGAAATCATCCCGGGCCGCCAGCTTCTTGTAGGCGTCACACAGCCGGGAATTCTGGCTCAGCTCGGTGCTGTACTCGGTCAGCTTTTCCAGACAGCGTTTATAGACCTGCCGCAGCTCGTCGCTGTTCATGACCCCGTTGAGATGCGAGATCACCGACCAGGCGTTGTTCAGTCGCTCTTCCAGTCCCTGCATCGGCAGCGCCAGGGTTTCCCAGCTGGGATCGTCCTGACCGGCCAGATTCTGGATCTGCATGCGATTGTCGCTGAGAATCTGGTCGATGGCCTGCTCCATATGTTCGGTACGAATATGGCCGAATCGAGGCAGAAGTTCGTCAGTCAGCAGCGGATTATTCATGGAAACCCTTCTCAGTGTTTTGGATGTCAGGTAGTTTGAACGCAAACGTCATGAGGTATATGTAATGGCAAACATCCGATCTCACAAGGGTATCACGCCAGAATTCGGCTTGCGCTGCTGGACCGATCCGTCCGCGGTGATCATCGGCGACGTGCAGTTGGGGGATGATTGCTCGGTCTGGCCGATGACGGTGGTGCGCGGCGACATGCATCGCATCCGCATTGGTGCGCGGTGCAGTATCCAGGACGGTTCGGTGCTTCACATCACCCACGCCAGCGATTTCAATCCCGGCGGCTGGCCGCTGACGCTGGGGGACGACGTCACCGTCGGCCACAAGGCGCTGCTGCATGGCTGCACCATCGGCAGCCGGGTGCTGGTGGGGATGGGCGCCATTATCATGGACGGTGCGGTCGTTGAGGACGAGGTGATTATCGGTGCCGGCTGTCTGGTACCGCCGGGCAAGACCCTCCGGTCAGGCTACCTGTACGTCGGCTCGCCGTGTCGCGAGGCGAGGGCGCTGAAGGATAACGAACGCCAGTTTTTTACCTACACCGCCGGTAACTACGTGCGCCTGAAGGATCAGTACCTCGCCGAATAAGCCGCCTCTTGAAATACCTCCCGGCGACCCTATTGTCGCTGATAGCAAGCGTTCACGGGCTACCGGCGCCGCCAACCGGGCGTTTCGGGTAGTTGCTCCGCGAACGAAGCTGATGTCATTCAATCTGATTTCAGGTTCGTAGGAGGCGTTTCAAGATGAATACCATGACACGATGGAATCCGGTCAGTGAATTCGAGGATCTGCTGGACCGGTACAACCGCTACTTCGGTGTTGCCCGCTCGAACGGTGAGCGTGAGAACAAGGATCTGTTCCGTCGCAGCGACTGGGCACCGGTCGTCGACATTCGCGAGACCAGCGAGGCGTTTGAGATTGACGCGGAATTACCGGGACTGTCCCGGGACGACGTCAAGGTCACCGTCCACGACGGGGTGCTCACCATTGAGGGTGAGCGGCGCAACGTCAAGGACACCGGCGACCACACCCAGCACCGGGTCGAACGGGTTTACGGCACGTTCCTGCGCCGTTTCACGCTGCCGGACAACGTTGACGAGAACACCATTCAGGCTCGCTTCCAGGACGGAGTGCTGCATCTGACCCTGAACAAGGCCGAACCCGCCAAGCCCAGGGCGATAGAAGTCAACGTGGAATAAGCTGACAGCAACCGCGGTCGGCGGCCGCCGTCAGGCGTTGCCGGCCGCGGATATTCTAGCGCCAGCGGCGCTCAAGGCCCTGGCGTAATCAACACTGCGACGGTGGGCACTGACGTGGTCAAGAATGGTCTGACCGTGCTCGTCCAACGCATTCAGGTCACGTCCGGCCTCACAGAAAAAGCGCAGAAAACGGTCAAAATCCTCGGCCCGCATGGCCCGGTAAGCGGTGATCAACACGTGAAAATCCGGGTTGATCCGGGCGTCGTAGGGGCTCAGGAACAGAAAGCTCTTGACCCGCTCGTCACTCCACTCCTCGCCAATGACTTTCGGTTTTTCCGGTCCGCTCATGGTGACACTCTCGTTTTGCCTGACTCAAAAAGGGCGCTCAGTATAACGATCTGCACGGCATTTGGTTAGGCCGGCCGGGGAAAAAGTGAGACTCGGTCAGGGCCGGATATCAGCTTTGATGGCCGGCGTTGGCGGCCTGCCTTCGCAGGTCGGCTTGCGGATCGTAATTTCGACCCGGCGGTTGCGGGCGCGATGCTCCGGGCTGTCATTCGGTACCAGCGGATGCGTTTCCGCCCGGCCGGCCGCGGTCACCCGCCCGGCCGGTATCTGCCGGTCGAGCACCAGCTGATGCACCACCGACACCGCCCGCGCTGCCGACAGGTCCCAGTTTGACCGGTAGCGACGGCTGACGATGGGCTGATCATCGGTATAGCCGGCGACCATGACGTCGCCAGTGCACTGGGCCAGCACCTCCACCATGCGATCAATGATCGGCATCATTGCCGGCTTGATCTCGGCGTCACCGGACTGAAACGTAGCGCCCTCCGAGAATCGTACCACCACCGCTTCGGTATCGTAGCTGACATCCAGCGCGCCCGACGCCACCTCCGGCTCCAGCTCCCCGATCAGTCGCGATGCCAGATCCAGAATGCCGCCCGGCACCTTGGTCACCGCCGGTTCCTGCCCGCGCTCGTCAATCAGTTGCGGAGTGTCGGTCGCCGCCTTGTCCGGCTCAGGCAGCGATACCGTATTGCTCTCGATCAGCGTCAGCGGCGAGCCGCCTGGTGCCGTATCGAGCACTTTGCCGCCACCCAGCGCCGCCGCCATAGACGTGGCCATGGCGTAATATTTCTGGGCATCCAACTGGGAAAATGACAACAGCAGGATGAAAAAGGTCAGCAGCAGAGTGGCCAGATCGGCAAAGGTCACGATCCAGCTGGGTGCGCCGGCAGGGGCTTTACGGGCCCGACGGGACAGAATGGCCATGGCCTCAGCCCTCCCGCTCCCGCTCCCGCAGCAGGGCGGCGCGCTGGTCCGGGGTCACGAACGATGACAACAGTTCGGTCATCACCCGGGGATTCTGGCCCATCATGATGTTGCGGATGCTGGTGGCGATCAGCAGGCAGTTGCGCTGCTCGTCCTCCGCTTTGAGCTGCAGCTTGTCGGCCAGGGGCAGGGCAATCAGCTGGGCGATAAAGGCACCGTACAGGGTGGTCAGCAGGGCAACCGCCATGGCCGGCCCGATGGACGAAGGATCGTCCAGGCTGTTGAGCATCTGCACCAGGCCCACCAGGGTACCCAGCATGCCAATCGCCGGAGCCGAGTCGCCGATACCCCGGAACATCCGCTCGGCGGCATCGTAGCGTTCCATGGTCTGCTGGATATCCTGAGTCAGTGCTTCTTCGATCAGCTCCGGCGGATGGCCGTCG
>JAWVWU010000254.1:0-4373 GCA_033723595.1 Marinobacter sp.
ACTTCCTGGGAGCTGAAGGCACCGGCCTTGACCTTCGAGTGGGTGTAGCCCACACCAAAGTTCAGACGGGTGACATTGTCGATCGGGTAGCCGAAGTTGAGTTTGCCGCCGTACTCGTCGAGCAGGAATGACGAGATGTCCTGGGCCTGAAAATCGGTTTTCCGGGCAAACAGGCTAAAGCCACGACTGACACCATCCACGGTGAAGTAGGGGTTGGTGTAGGAGAAATTGGCGCTCTTGATGGAGTCACTGACGTTGGCGCCGATAGCGACCCGCTTGCCGGTACCGAAGAAGTTATTCTCGGAAATATTGGCGCCGAGGATCACCCCGGATACCTGAGAATAACCGACAGACGCAGACAGGCTGCCGGTAGGCTGCTCTTCCACCGTGTAGTTGACGTCCACCTGATCGTCGGTGCCCGGCACCGGGCGCGTTTCAACATCCACGGTCTTGAAGAAGCCCAGACGCTCAAGACGGGTTTTGGAGAAATCGATCCGGTCGGTGGAGGCAACACCGCCTTCCATCTGGGTGGTTTCCTGACGCAGTACTTCGTCCCGGGTCGACACGTTGCCGGAAAAATTCACGCGACGGACGTAGGCGCGCTTGCCCGGCTCCACGAAGAAGGTGATCGAGGCGGTATTGTCATCGGCCGTCTTGGGTACGCCATTGACGTTCGCAAAGGTGTAACCTTCGCGGCCCAGCCGACGGGAAATCAGGTCGGAGCTGTTGGTCACCGCCTCACGGGAGAAGGTGTCCCCGGGTTTTATCGAAATCAGCTTGCGCAACTCATCTTCCGGAACGATCAGGTCACCCCGGATGTTGACGTCGGAGACGGTGTATTTTGGTCCCTCGTTAATGGCCAGCGCGATAAACACCTGCTTTTTGTCCGGCGAGATCGAGACCTGACTGGATTCCACGCTGAAATCGAGATAGCCCCGGTCAAGGTAAAACGAACGCAGGGTTTCAAGATCGCCACTGAGCCGCTCACGGGCGTATTTGTCGGCATTGGTGATGGATGCCCAGAGCCCGGATGTCTTCAGCTCAAACAGGTCCTTCAGCGTCGCGTCGCTGAAATCCTTGTTGCCAATGATGTTGATGTGCTGGATGGCGGCGACATCGCCTTCATTAATATTCAGACTGATGGCGACACGATTGCGGGGAAGATCCTCTGCGGTGGCCTTCACCTGTGCGTTGTAACGGCCCTGACTGACGTAGGAGCGGAGAATTTCAAGTTCCAGCCGCTCCAGGGTCGCGCGCCGGAACACCTGACCTTCCTGCAACCCGGCCGCTTTCAGCGCCTGGTTCAGCTTGTCGGTCTCGATCGCCTTGTTACCCTTGATGTCGATGGAACTGATCGCCGGACGTTCCTTGACGGTCAGAATCAGCACGCCACCGTCACGGCTCGCCTTGATATCGGTGAACAGGCCGGTGCGGAACAGTGTCTTGATGGCATCCGCCAGGGCCATGTCGTTGACTTTTTCCCCTATATCCACGGGAAATGACGAAAAGACGTTCCCGGCGGACACCCTCTGGAGGCCCTCAACTTCGATATCGGAAACAACGAATTCATCTGCAAATGCCGTCAGGGGAAGCCATGCTGTTACCAGAAGGCCTAAAGCCACGCCAATTAGAGAACGTCTCATTCAGTTAATTCGCCTGTTTATGCGCGTAAGGGGGTCGCAATTCTCACAACCGCATCAGGTCGTTGTAAAGAGCAAACACCATTAATGTGAAAATCATTGCCATACCAATCCGTAATCCGACGGCCTGAACCTGCTCGGAGAGCGGCTTGCGTCGTATGGCTTCGATGCCGTAGTAAACGATGTGGCCGCCGTCCAGAACCGGCACCGGAAGCAGGTTGAGCACTCCGAGGCTGACGCTGAGATAGGCCAGGAATCGCATGAAATCCTCAAACCCGGAGCTGACACTGGCCTCTGCCACGCGGGCAATGGTGATCGGCCCGCTGAGATTGGTCGGCGACAGCAGCCCCGTGAGCATCTTGCCGATGGCGACCAGCGTCAGACGGGTATCGTCCCAGGTTTCAGACACCGCCCTGGGAATGGCCGCGAGAGGCCCATACTGCACCTGCCTGATCCGATCCTCCGGCCAATCGACCGGCTTGACGCCCGCTCCGACATAGCCCTGAACCTCACCGTTGTCATTGGTTCTGGCAGCTGGCGTGACCGGCACCGTCATCGTGTCGCCGGACCTCGAGAGCGTCACGGACAGCGTTTTTTCAGGCGCCGCCTGTATATCGCGAACCAGCGCAAACCAGTCATCGACCGGCTTTCCATCCACCGCGAGAATGGTGTCGCCGGGCTTGAGCCCTGCCTCTTCAGCGCGGCCGCCACTGATAATCTGGCCGAGGGTCGCCGGGAGATCGGGCCGCCACGGTTGAACGCCAAACCTGGCCAACGGGTCCGGGGATTTGTCATCCAGCCGCCATCCGTTCAGGTCAGCACTGAGGGTCTCCGAACGACCCTGATCGCTCACCTTGACCGAAATCAGCCCCTGCTCTCCAGTGCGCTCCAGCAAACGCATATTGATTTCACGCCAGGACGTCACGTCATGGCCATCAACCTGCTGAATCTCCATACCGCTGCTGAGACCCATGCGGTCGGCAATGGAATCCGGTTGCACGTCGCCAACCACCGGCGCCATCACCGAAAAACCAACGAGGCTCAGCACCCAGTAAGCGACAATCGCAAACAGGAAGTTGGCGATCGGGCCGGCGGCGGCAATCGCGATGCGTTTCCCCGGTGACTTGGACGTGAACGCCAGATGGCGTTGATCTTCAGGTACCGGCCCCTCGCGCTCGTCGAGCATCTTGACATAGCCACCAAGCGGGATGGCGGCAATGGCAAACTCGGTTCCGTGCCGGTCATAGCGGGAAAAAAACGGCTTACCAAAGCCGACAGAAAAACGAAGCACCTTGACGCCGCACCGACGAGCCACCCAGAAGTGCCCGAACTCGTGAATCGTAACCAGTATCCCCAGGGTAACCACCAGGGCCAGAACCGATTGAATTATCTGCATAGCGCTCCCGTACCGCGGTTTTCGACCACCCGATTCACCAGCCTGTCAGGCGCTCCAGGGAAGCATGGATCAATGGGCACGGCGAATATGTTGCCGGGCAACCTCACGGGCCTCAAGATCTTTAGCCAGAATTGTCTCAAAGGTGTCGGCAGCAGAGACCGCAATCTCCGCCAATGTTCGCTCTATCATAACGGGGATGTCACAAAAACGCAGGTTACAGGCAAGAAATGCTGACACCGCCTCCTCATTGGCGGCGTTGAGCACCGCGGGGGCGGTTCCTCCCCGCTCAAACGCCTCGGCCGCCAGGCGCAAACAGGGAAACCGGTCAAGGTCCGGCCGCTCGAAATGGAACCGACCCAGCGCAAACAGATCCAGGGACTCAACGCCGGTATCGATGCGCTCGGGCCAGGCCAGGCCATTGGCGATGGGCGTGCGCATATCCGGGCTGCCCAGCTGCGCCAGCACCGAACCATCTACATACTCCACCATGGAGTGAATAATGCTCTCAGGATGAACGTGCACTTCGATGCATTCGGGCCGGGTGTTGAACAACCAGCACGCCTCGATCAGCTCCAGCCCCTTGTTCATCAGCGTGGCCGAATCGACCGAAATTTTCTGACCCATGGACCAGTTGGGGTGGGCACACGCCTGGGCGGGCGACACGACCTGAAGTTGCTCAGCGGTGTGATTGCGAAACGGCCCGCCGGAGGCGGTCAGCAGAATGCGCCGAACCCCGGCACCGGGAAGGTCCCGGACCTGTCCCGGGGGCAGGCACTGGAAAATCGCGTTGTGTTCGCTGTCGATCGGCAGCAACTCCGAGCCAGATGCGGCCACCGCGTCCATAAACAGCTTGCCGGACATCACCAGCGCTTCCTTGTTGGCCAGCAACACGCGCTTGCCGGCACGCACAGCGGCCAGCGTCGGCGCCAGGCCGGCGGCACCGACGATCGACGCCATCACGGTATCCACCGAGGCGGCGGCAGCCACCTCGCACAGGCCGCCCTCGCCGGACAGCACCCGCGGGCCCGTCTCACCTGCAAGGCCTTGCTCAAGGCGTTCCGCCGACGCGCTGTCCGCCATCACCGCCACTTGCGGGCGAAACTCACGGCACAGGGCCAGCATCGCCTCAACGCCGGTATTGGCCGTGAGCGCGTAAACCGAGAATCGATCGGGATGACGCCGAATAACGTCCAGGGTGTTCAGACCAATGGAGCCGGTCGCGCCGAGGATCGTAACGTGCCGCATCACACACCGCCCGCGCTGAGCCAGCCCAGCAGCGTGATCATCAGGGCGAAAACCGGGATGGCCGCGGTCAGGCTGTCAATGCGATCCATGAT
>JAWVWU010000255.1:0-4371 GCA_033723595.1 Marinobacter sp.
AGGGCCGGCTACGTCGACGAGTCGGCCATTGTCACGCGTCTCACCCAGACAGCGCTGGAGCTGGTGGCTGACCTGGCGATGGTTCTGCGCGCCTACAATGCGCTGGAAAACCGGGACACGACCCTGCTTAACGCGCCCAAACTGCAGACCCATCGTGACCTGTTGGTAGGCCTGATCAATGGCGCGCGCACTGCCACCATGTTCCTGATCGGTGCCGTCGTTTGGATACAGACGGCCAGTTCAGCCGCATTGATGCTGATGATCATGCCGGTGGTATTCTCGGTGATGTTCTCGCGGTTTTCACTGGTCGCCCTGACCGCCATCCTGCGCCGGCTGCTGGTCGGCGCCGTGCTGGCGGTCCCGGTTGCGCTGTTTGCCCTCGGGCTGCTGTCCAGAAGCAGCGGTGATTTTGAACTGCTCGTGCTGGTGCTCGCCGGGCCCTATTTTCTGGGCCTGCTGGCGCTTGCCAGCCGTCCGACGCTGCCCTACGGGCTGGGCTTCTGTATTCCGTTCACCATCATCACCCAGCCCAATAACCACATGACGTTTCACATGGACAGCTCGGTCAGCATCGCACTCGGCCTGTTCGTCGGTATCAGCGTGCTTTACTGGGTGTTCAAGCTGATTACACCGCCAGACAGCCAGTTGATGCAGCGTCGCCTGTTACGGGCCACCGCGCGGGACTTGATGGACATCGACCACCATGAACATCCGGAGAACTGGTTCAATGGCCGTATGGGAGAGCGCCTGCTGAAACTGGCCAACTACGACCAGGTGTCCGGTCAGAGCAATCGCAATGCCACGGACCTGGGCTTTACCGGGCTCAATCTGGGACACGTGTCCATTCGTTTGCGACGGCTTATCCAGAACCATCGTTCACCCGCGGTGGACGAGAATCTCCGGCAATGGCAGCGAACGCTGGCTGAAACCTACCTGATGAGTGCCCGCGGCGAGGCCAATCCAGCCTTTCGCGAGAACAGCGCCCGCCTGCTTGCGTCGGTGCATGCCGCCGGTGACCCGAACGGCCAGACCGCCATCATTGAGGGGATGTTTGAGCGCCTGGCGCTGACGTTTGATCGCACCGCTGCGACCATGGCGGGCATCCGTGGCCAGACCGCGCCAGGTGTCGGTACCGGCCAGATAGATACGGTGTGACGTCAGCGACGTCCTCACAATGAAGCTTCGAGCGATCGACTGTCAGCGGGATGCGTAGCGCTCACTCAGGATGCCGACCCGCTTGACGTACGCCTCGGTCTCCGGATACGGCGGTACGCCGCCGAACCGGTCGACGGCGCCGGGGCCTGCATTGTAGGCGGCCGTGGCCAGCTTGACGTTGCCGTCAAACCGTTGCAGCAGGCCGGCCAGGTACTTCACGCCCCCGCGGATGTTATCGGCGGCAACGCCGGCATCGCGGACACCCAGCTCCCGGGCGGTGGCAGGCATTAACTGCATCAGGCCCTGTGCGCCTTTCGGGGACAGGGCCCGGGGGTTGAAATCGGACTCGGCGTGTATCACCGCGCGGACCAGCGCGGGATCGACGTCAAACTCCGTGGCGGCGGTTTTGATTTCGTGGCGATAGGACGTCCTGAATAACGGCGTGGTACGCCAGTTAACGCTGGAATTGGGGTCACAGGCGTAGCAGTGGAACCGGATGACGTTGAACTCGGCGCTGCTGGGCTGGATGCTGCTGTAGGCAACGACGCCGTTGCTGTCCTTGTAGCGATACACCACCTCATCCTTGCTGGAGGCTCGCCGGGGCTGGTCACTCTTCACGTTGGTGAATTCAACGCTGCCGTCCGCATGCACGATGCGCTTGATGCCGTCTGCCCAGGCTGCGGTGGACAACATCATCAGCAGTGCAGAAGCCCAGCAGAGGCGGTTGATTGTTCTACGTCCCATTACGTCATCTCGTGAAGCCTGCCCGGCTTGTCCTGGCGTTTGTGCGACTCTCATACGCCGATGTCCGACTGCGCGGACCCGACGCTGTTGATTATACGACCTTATTCGACTGAAGAAAGCGTCCGAATTGTGGGAGAAGTGTTACGCTTCTTGCAGGCCGCCGACAATGTGCGGAGGGAAACGGGCGTCACCCGCATCGCCCGCGCAGCTCAGGCGTGATCATATTTTCCGGGGATCAGGAGAGCCCAGAATGGCCGCAGCCTCAGACTCGAGTTCGATTCGTCACCTGCTAGCCCGGTTTGACGAAACCCTCGCCCGATTTGGCCAGGCCCGGCGTGCCGACCCCAGGGCACCCAGCCTGGAGGTGCTCTCGGTAGCACACCAGTTGATGGCCGCTGATGGCGGCATCAATGCCCTGTATACCCGGGTCAGGCACTTCGAATCCGCCGGTATTTTCGGGACCAGTGACTGGGCGCAACCGGCGATCCTCCAGCCTGCATTGGCGCGCCGGTCGTTGCGCGAGGGCGAGGCGGTGACCACGGTGGTAGAGGTGCTGAGCGAACTGCGACTGCTGGCGGTCGTCAGGGGTGATTTTTTTCATCCGGGCATATCGGCCGAACAGGCCCGCTATTTCCTCACCCAGGTACTGGCTCTGAATCTGGATCTGCTGTCCGGAACCATGACCGAGGCGGACCGGTCCCGTCCCAGGCAACTGGGCAGTATCGTGCTGTCGCTGTACCGCTATCTCGTTGAGCATCTGGGTTATGACAGCATTCTTGACAGTCTGGTGGCCGAGGTCTGGCGACTGCTGGCCCAGGGCCCTGTGCAGACCGACAGTATCCGGGCGATGATTGTGCAGATTGCAGAGTGTCTGTTCGACCCCCGTCTGGATACGGCGGGCATGGACGACGCTGCCCGGCTGGTCAGTGCCGTCTTTGGTCCGGCGCCGGGGTGCCGGGAAGATCCCGGGCTGGCGGTCTATGCGCAGCGCCTGGAAGCAATGAGCGACGCGGAGTTGGCCGGCGAGGCCTCTCACTTTGCCCGCGCGATGCATGAAACCGGGTTGGTGTCGCCGTATCATGCGGTGTACCTGGCCTACCTGCGCCGTCACCGAAACAAGCTGGTGCCAGCGACTCTGGGGCTGAGTTCAACCGGCATTGATGCATTGCGTTGCTTTCCGGAACTGGTCAATGCACTGATCGACAAGGCGATATTCCCAGAGACCTGCCAGGCGGTCTACGGGCTCACGATGATGCTCGAGCGCCGCACCCTGTTCACCCCACCGGTGGCCCAGGCACTGTGGCGGCAGATCGCCCTGCCATTGTCGCCAGAAACCGCCGGGGCACTGACATCCGTATTTGGCTCCTCCCGACCTCCGGAGGTTTTCCTGCTGGCAGGGGTGCTCAGCTTGATGGGGCAGCCTCTTGGGGTGGGGCAGGGCAACAATCCGACCTGCCAGTCTGCGATCGGGCTGTCGATGTGGGCGGCCAACGAGGCCGACTATCTGTTGCAGGTGCTGGCCTGGGCCGCCCGTGATAACGAGGTGCTGACCCGCTTCGAGGGGCAGGAGGTGTCGTCAAAGGGTCTGGAGCCCGGGTTGGCGAAGGACGCACCGGTCGATGTGGATGCGGTCTCACTGATCCTCATTCCTCATCTGGACCGGATCTACGCCGAGATGTGGCGCCTGTGCGGCGAGCGGGACGATGACCTCCATCGCTGGATCAACCCGGAGTTCTATGGCTGGTGGGTCAGTCACGGCTTCCGGGTAGTGGCGGATATCCACACCGGAGAGCTGGTTGATTACGACGGTTTTGTGCGTACGTTCTACGCCGCCTATCACCCCTACTACAACGGTCAGATGCCGGTGATTCACCCGCAACCGGCGGGTATCGCGGTGACCGACAGCGGTGGCCGGTTTGTGGGCCGGCATGCCATCACCATTCTAAGGGTCGCGCTATCGACTGACAGTCAGATGCGGGTGTACTTCTTTAACCCGAACAACGACAGCGGCCAGGACTGGGGGCAGGGCATTCACTGTTCCATACAGGGAAACGGCGAAATCCGGGGAGAGGCATCGCTGCCGATGGATGAATTCGCCTCCCGCCTCTATGCCTTCCACTACGACCCTCTGGAGTTGGGCGATCCCGATGTGGTTCCGGCGGACGAGGTTCATCGTGTGATGGAGCTCGGGCTCACCAGCTGGGCGGCCGATGAGCCCGGGTAGGGCCGTATTATTTCATTTCAAAGCCACGATCCTGCAGGAACTGACGCATATGTGGGCGTACTTTGGTGGTGAACAGCGGCTTTAGCTGTTCGGACCAGGTGGTGTCCTTGTTGCCACCGGTCCTCTCCCGATAATACTGACGCATCTCTGCGTCAAAGGCATCGACCTGGGCGGCATCGTCCTCGTCCTGGTAGTAATCCGTTTTCAGGATCGAGGCCAGTGGCAGGCGGGGTTTAACCTCCGGTTGC
>JAWVWU010000256.1:0-4370 GCA_033723595.1 Marinobacter sp.
ACTTTCGATGGCCGTCAGCGACAAGGAGGCGGCCCTGGCTGAAAGTCACGCCCGTGAACTCCAGCAGGTGGGTTTGACCATCGAACGCATTGGACCGGAAGCCATTGCCATCCGTCAGATGCCGGCCCTGCTTCGCGGCGCGGACACCGAACAGCTGGTGCGTGACGTGCTCGCGGATCTCATTGAGAACGGTCAGAGCGATCGAGTGGAAGCACTTACTCATGAGCTTCTGGGTACCATGGCATGCCATGGTTCGGTCAGAGCCAACCGCCAGCTCACGATTCCGGAGATGAACGCGTTGCTCCGGGATATGGAAGCCACCGAACGCAGTGGCCAGTGCAATCATGGCCGGCCCACCTGGACGGTCATGACGCTTGCCGAGCTGGATAAACTGTTCCTGAGGGGACGTTGACCGTGCGCGCTGTCCCGCACCCGTTGCGCGTTCATCAGACCACCCGACCGGTGCGTCGCTGATGTCGGTAACATGGCCGCCAGCCATTTTCCTGATGGGGCCAACCGCATCGGGCAAGACCGATCTTGCCATGGCACTTTGTGAACACCTGCCTTGCGAGCTGGTCAGCGTCGATTCGGCCATGATCTATCGGGGTATGGATATTGGTACCGCCAAACCCACGCCGGAGGAGCTTTCGCGCGTACCGCACCGGCTGATCGATATCTGCGATCCGGTGGAGCGTTATTCGGCGGCGGATTTCCGGCGAGACGCGCTGGATGAGATGGCGCGTATCCAGGCTGCCGGCCGGATTCCGTTGCTGGTCGGCGGCACCATGATGTATTTCAAGGCGTTGCTTCACGGGCTATCGGACTTGCCCTCTGCTGACGATGGCCTCCGGGCGCAGCTTTTACAGGAAGCGCGGACACACGGCTGGCCGTCACTCCACCAACAGTTGCAGACGCTTGATCCTCAGGCAGCCCGGCTTATTCATCCCAATAACCGCCAACGAGTGCTTCGGGCGCTCGAAGTCATCCGGCTGTCCGGGCAGCCTATTTCACGGCTCTGGCGCGAGCAGGGCCGGTCCGACGGCCACGCCGACAACATTGAGGATTACCCTTATTTCACGCGCTGGCAGGCAGACGAACGGAGTGAGCTTCCGTATACTGTCGTTCAGTTGGCAATCGCGCCGGCCGAGCGAACAGAACTGCACGACCGGATTCGCGCCCGATTCATGCAGATGTTGAACCAGGGCTTCCTGGACGAGGTTGCAGGCTTGCGCAATCGCGGAGACCTGACGCCGGATCTGCCTTCGATGCGTTGCGTTGGCTATCGTCAGGCCTGGGCCTTTCTGGATGGTCAGTTTGACCGGGGCGAACTCGTTGATAGAGGCATCGCGGCCACGCGCCAGCTGGCCAAACGGCAACTGACCTGGCTTCGCAAATGGTCGGATGTGCACTGGCTGGACACGGATTCCGGGCAAAAGCTCGCGGATGCCTTGAAAATTATTGAATCTCGCACCACATTGGATTAGGGAAAGTCGGTCCGTTACGCCACCAGGTGGGTATTCAGTCGCAGGGTACAGTTACTTGAGACTGCCTGCGTCAGCCATCGGGTTGGTCCGGGGTCCGTCGGACCCGGGTGAAATGGCCGACCGGTGATTTTGCCCAGCTTGGTGACAGGCTTTGCGTTCGCGCATCGGGTTGACGTGTCGATTGATGCCAGCCGCCCCTGAACCGTTACTCATGACGATCTGCACATAAAACAGGAGAATTCACATGTCAAAAGGGCACTCTCTACAAGACCCTTACCTCAATGCATTACGCAAGGAACGCATCCCGGTTTCCATTTTCCTCGTTAACGGTATAAAACTGCAGGGGCAGGTCGAGTCGTTCGATCAGTTCGTTATCCTGCTGAAGAATACCGTGAGTCAGATGGTCTACAAACACGCCATTTCGACGGTTGTGCCGGCGCGTAACGTCCGTATTCCCCAGCAACTGGCCGCTGGTGAAGGCGAGTCTGAAGACTGAGCCGTCGGCTCTCAGACAGTACCAGTACCTGAACAACAGACACCCGTAGATCCCGTATCCGGCCTGGCCGGGATGCGGGGTCCGCGGGTCTCTGCGTTTTGAGACATCATGATCATAGTGCACTATCTGGAGTATCCGCCTCTTGTTTGAGCGTCCCGATGTAGGTGAACGAGCGATTCTTGTCCACATCGAGTTTTCCTCCCGCGGCGAGGAAGCCGAAGACCTGGGCGAATTTCGTGAACTGGTCGCCTCGGCCGGTGTCGAAACCGTGGGCGTGGTGACCGGTAAACGGAACCAGCCGAGTCCGCGGCTATTCGTGGGCGAAGGCAAGCTCGACGAGGTGCGTGACGCCGTGGCAAGTCATGAAGCGGACGTGGTGTTGTTCAATCATGCCCTCAGCCCCAGCCAGGAGCGGAACCTGGAACGCGAGCTGAAGTGCAGGGTTCTCGACCGAACCGGCGTTATCCTGGATATCTTTGCCCAACGTGCGCGTACTCATGAGGGCAAGCTCCAGGTCGAGCTTGCGCAACTGGAGCACATGTCGACCCGCCTGGTGCGGGGCTGGACCCACCTCGAGCGACAGAAAGGCGGTATTGGCCTGCGTGGCCCTGGGGAAACCCAGCTGGAAACAGACCGTCGTCTGCTGCGGGCTCGCATCAAGGCGATACATGCGCGGCTTGAAAAAGTCCGGCGCCAGCGTAACCAGGGTCGGCGCGCCCGGATGCGGGCGGATATCCCGACCGTATCACTCGTGGGCTACACCAACGCCGGCAAATCGACTCTGTTCAATCACATCACGACGGCGTCGGTCTATGCGGCTGACCAACTGTTTGCGACCCTGGATCCGACCCTGAGGCGCCTGGAGCTGCCGGACATTGGTCCGGTCGTTATCGCCGATACGGTGGGGTTCATTCGTCACCTGCCGCACAAACTGGTCGAAGCCTTTCGTGCGACGCTGGAAGAAACCACGCAGGCGGCCCTGCTGCTGCACGTTGTGGACTGTCATGATGATCGCCGGGATGAAAATATCGAGCAGGTCGAAGACGTATTGCTTGAAATCGGGGCAGATGAAGTGCCGGTTTTGCAGGTCTTCAACAAAATTGATCTGCTGGATGACTTTTCTCCCCGTGTCGAACGTAATGAAGAAGGTGAGCCGGTAAGGGCCTGGGTGTCGGCGGTGACCGGTGCCGGCATCCCCGAGCTGTTCGATGCGATTGTCGAGCGGGTCGGCGAGGATGTACTGCACCTGTTTGCGATCCTGCGGCCGACCGACGGAAAGCTGCGTGCGCTGTTGCACCAGGCGGGGTCGGTGGTCAGCGAGCACCATCGGGACAGCGGCGATGCGGTACTGGAATTGCGGCTGCAGAGCCGCGACTGGTACCAGCTGCTCAGTCGCGCCGGTGTAAAGGCCGACCAGATCGAGCTGGAGCAGCCGTTCGCCTGATCTTCAGGGCCTGTGCGCGCACGGCCTGTTGCTTAGCGCGCTACCGGTTTATCCTCACGCTTGCTATTGCCGGGGGGCGTATAAATCCCTAGTATTTGCAGCCATTCGACACGTTTAGAACGGAGAGTACTATGGCCTGGAACGAACCGGGTGGTAACCGCAACGACAACGACCCCTGGGGTACCGGCGGTGGCAAGGATCAGGGACCCCCAGATCTCGACGAGGCGCTGAAAAAGGGGCTCGACAAGCTCAACAAACTGCTGGGTGGCAAGGGCAATCGCTCCGGTTCCGGTGGCAACGGCAGTGACGGCGGCGAGAGCAGCAATTTCGGGGTGATCCTGGCTGTTGTTGCGATTCTGTTTGCCGTCTACATCGTATTCCAGTCTTTCTACACGGTTGACGAGCAGGAACGGGCAGTATTGCTGCGTTTTGGTGAGTACAGCAAGACGGAGA
The DNA here is from genome assembly GCA_033723595.1 of Marinobacter sp. GTDB lineage: Bacteria > Pseudomonadota > Gammaproteobacteria > Pseudomonadales > Oleiphilaceae > Marinobacter. The sequence continues at coordinate 3,878 of JAWVWU010000256.1, forward strand.
GCCCCGGTCTGCGGTTCAAGGTCCCGCTCATTGATGATGTGACCAAAGTCCGTGTCACCAACGTTCGAACAGCCGAGTCACGCGGGCAGATGCTCACCGAAGATGAAAACCTCGTCTCCGTTGACCTGCAGGTTCAGTACCGGGTCAAGAGTGCCCGTGACTATGTCCTCAACGTCAGGGACTCCAACGAAGCCCTCGCGTTTGCCACCGACAGCGCGTTGCGCCACGAAGTGGGCAGTTCCACCATGGACCAGGTGCTGACCGAAGGTCGTGCCGAGCTCGCTGTTCGGGTGGAGCAGCGGCTACAAGGCTTCCTGGAGGACTATGGTACCGGTCTGGAAATTGTCCGGGTCAACGTTGAAAGTACTCAGCCGCCGGAAGCGGTCCAGGATTCGTTCCGTGAGGTCCAGCGTGCCCGGGAAGACGAGCAGCGCCTCAAGGAAGAAGCGGAAACCTATCGCAACAAGGTGGTGCCGGAAGCCCGCGGTAAGGC
>JAWVWU010000257.1:0-4367 GCA_033723595.1 Marinobacter sp.
TCCTTTCATTTTGGCGAAGGTCTGGAGCTTTTCCTGCTCGGCCGGGGACGGGTTGGCGATCTGCTCGATCGAGGTAATACCCAGTTCCTTCATTTTTTTCGCGGTCGCCGGGCCGACGCCCTTGACTCGTGTGAGGTCAGATTTATTCGCCGGTTTTTTTGCCGGAGCAGCCTTGGCGGCTGCCGGCTTCTTGCTGGCCGCTTTGGCCTTGGCGGGGCTTTTACCAGCGGCGGAGGCCGGCTTGGCCGAGGTGGCCGATGCAGCACCGGTCGCCGACTTCGCTTTCGTTTTGGCGGCTGGCTTTGCCTTGGCAGCAGCAGGTTTCGTCGTCGTTTTGGGCGCCGCTTTGGCCGGCTCGGGCGTGAGCTTTTCTTTCTCCTTTTCGGCCTCACGGGTGGCCAGGCCAAGACGCTCAAGCACGGTATTCTGCAACTCATGGAACTCGCCCAGACGGCGTTCCAGCTCTTCGTTGAAGCGTTTCATTTCACGCTCGCGCAGGGAATCGAAATCACTGATGAGCTTGCGGACCGGCTCCTGAAGCTGGGTTTGAAGCGAGTCAAACTGCTTCAGCGCATCGTTGATCAGGCTTTCAATTTGCGACGACGTCTTCTCAAATTCCTTGTTCACTTTCTTGACTAGCTTGTCAACGCTCGGCTTGTCTTTCTTGGCCATGTCTGGCTCTCCCTAACGCAATGCGTGATTGAGGTCGTGCGTGGTTCAGGCGGTCTGGCTCATGTTCGACGAGGAGGGTCCGTTGCGGCGCGAACGTAAGGTCAGTTTCTTCATCAACACAGCCTGAATCCGATCGAGTTTTTCCGACGCGGTTGCCCGGGTCTGAGCATCGTTCCCGACGAAGTCGATCGAATAGAAGAAGTTGCTGCAATGCTTCTGACGGTCGGTGACCAACCCGTTCAGCCCTTCCATTCGAATAGCCTCGAACGGCATATCCATCACGAGCGTCAGCACAAGGGTGTCGCCCGGATTGAAGATCTTGTCAGTTTTAATGACACAACCGTATTGATCGAAGTCAAACAACGATGCGACGACGCGCTCTTTGCGGAAGAGGCCGCGCCTGATCTGGAAGTTCGCTGTGAGATCCGGCAGCGGCTCGTTTCGTGAAGCTATCTGTTTCAGCATGTTCCGTTCCGTGGGTCCTACCCGAAAACAGGTGTTTGGTCAGTTATTAGACAATAGACAGTCATCTACGTTTTAGCAATGCTGTCAGCCATGTACCCGCTGTGCTTCGGGCACATTGGCAACAGTTTGTCATTTTTTGCCTGGTAGTTCGCGAACCTCATACAGGTCAGTCCGACGGTGTTTGAGGTTGGTCACCGAGCCCTCGTTGCGCACCACTTTCAGTTTCTCCAGATCCATGTCGGAGAACATGATCATCTCGGTATTCGGAGTGGTCTCCGCCATGACCGCATCGTGCGGGAACGAGAAGTCAGAGGGCGAGAATACGGAGGACTGGGCGTATTGGACGTCCAGGTTCTCGACTTTCGGCAGGTTCCCGACGCTGCCGGTGATCACCACATAGCACTCATTCTCGATCGCTCTGGCCTGGGCGCAGTGCCTGACCCGGAGATAACTGTTCTTGGTGTCGGTCCAGAACGGCACGCAGATGATATCGACGTCCTGTTGTGCCGCCAGACGTCCCAGTTCCGGAAACTCGATGTCGTAGCACACCATGATGGCGACGCGCCCGGCATCGGTATCAAACACCTCAAAGTGATCGCCGCCCTCAAGTACCCAGTCCCGGAGCTCGTGGGGCGTGATGTGAATCTTGCGCTGCTCGTCGACGCGACCATCCCGGTGACAGAGATACGACACGTTATACACCCGGTCATTCTCCAGCAGCGGCATGGAGCCGGTGATGATGTTGATGTTGTAGCTGACCGCCATCTCGGACATCTCATCCCGGAACTGTTCCGTGAACCCGGCCAGAAACCGGATGGCCCGCGTCTGGTCGACCTGGTCGGTGAGTCCCATCAACGGTGCGTTAAAGAACTCCGGGAACAGTGCAAAGTCACTTTTGTAATCGGACAGCGCATCGACAAAGTACTCGACCTGTTTTAGGACTTCCTCGACCGAGGTGAATTCGCGCATCTGCCACTGCACCGCACCCATGCGAACCTGGGTCTTCTTGACGTTTAGAACCGCGGACGGGGGCGTATACAGGATGTTGTTCCACTCGAGGAGTGTCGCGTAACCCAATGATTTTTTGTCTTCCGGCAGATACTTGTGCATCAGCCGGGTCACCTGGAAGTCGTTCGAGAGCTGGAACGTCAGGATGGGGTCGTAGATTTCCTTGCGATCGACACGCTCGATGTATTCAGCCGGTGAGTACTGCTCGGCATACTTGTGATAGCTCGGAATACGCCCGCCGGCCAGAATGGCCCGCAGGTTCATGGAACGGCACAATTCCTTGCGGGCTTCATAGAGGCGGCGTCCCAGACGGTAACCGCGATATTCCGGATCAATGAACACATCCAGACCGTAGAGCGAGTCGCCCTTGTCGTTGTGCCAGATTTTTTCATTTTTCAGGATCAGGTCGTCGTAGGTATGCGGATTACTGAAACGTTCGTACTGGACCAGCACCGTCAACGCCACGGCGATCAGCTCGCCGGATTCCTCAATGCAGATCTGACCGTCCGGAAACTGTTCTACCAGCGCCTTGATGGTGTCTTTCGGCCAGGCTCCACCAATATCGTCGTAAACCCGGTCCATGAGAACCTTGAGCTGGTCATAATCGTTCAGGGTCAGGTTACGCAGGTTAAGGTGGAGTTCTTCATGTGCCATAAATGCGGTCTCTCTTCCCGATGCAAAGTGTCAGTCTAACAGAAGCCCCTAAAGACTTCGCCGTTGTGGCCGTAAACCATAGCTACTGAGGCGATTTCCGGGCACGCCCTGTCGACCGGGTCAGTCTCCCAACCGTATGCGGAGTTCATCAAGATGACGCGTTTTTCATTCGGGCAAAAGCTGCTGGTTGCAGTGGGCATTTTGCTGGCCCTGGTCGTGGGCACCTACGCCCTGATCAGTGACTATCGTCTGGCCCGCACCACCGGAACCTATGTTGACGCGATGATCAAGGACTCGGTGACTCAGAGTACGTCGAGTATTGCCGATTGGTTGAATACACGGCTCAAAATGACCGAGAGCACCGCCACCGCGCTTGAGTCCGCACAAAACGACGATCAGGCCCGGGCTGTGTTGCAGTCAACGACCGAGGGTGGTGGGTTTAATGCCGTTTACGTGGGCCGCGAGGATGGCTACATGCTGATGCCGACGAGCGACGCGCAGAAAACCCTGCCGGACGGCTATGATCCGCGCGTCAGACCCTGGTACAAGCTGGCCCAGAGCCTCGGCCACGCCTCCTTCACGGAACCCTACATCGACGTGTCCACCAACCAGGCCATCATCTCGTCCCTGGCACCTGTCAGCCGGGGTGATTTCAAGGGTGTGGTTGGTGGTGACATCTCACTGGCCACCATCCAGCAGATTCTGTCTGCCGTTACTCTGGCGGACACTGGCTATGCCGTTCTGATCAGTGAAAACGGCACCATTCTCTACCACCCGGATCACGCCCTGGTGGGGAAAAAGATTGCCGAGGTCCTGGGTAATCAACCTGATCTGTCGGGCAGCACGATGACCTACAGGCTGGACGACGGTCAGTGGCAGGTCAGCTTCCACAAAATCAACCATGCCGAAGCGGTCAGTTGGTATCTTGGCACGTTCGTCAACCAGTCGCTGATCTCCGCGCCGGTTCGAGAGGCACGGATCACCGGCACGATCGTTGCCGTGGTCGCACTGCTGCTCACCCTCATTATTCTGCACATCGGACTGCGCGTGCTGATGCGCCCCGTGCGGAACCTCCGGGACGCCATGGCCGACATTGCCAGCGGCGATGCTGACCTGACCCGCAGACTGACCATCGACAGCCAGGACGAATTCGGCGAGCTTGCCCAGAGTTTCAATCATTTTCTGGGCAACATACACGACGTGGTCCGCGACGTTCGCCACGGCGCCGCCGAACTGGGGGACAGCGTCGGGTCGCTCCGACAGACGGCCAGCACCAGCCGCGAAAGCGTGGAGAGCCAGCAGGCTGAGATCGACATGATCGCCACCGCGATCAACGAGATGTCCGCGGCCGCCCACGAGATTGCCCAGAATGCCCAACAGACTGCAGACGCTGCGACAACGGTGGACAGTGACGCCCGGGAATCACTCGGTACCGTGACGGCCTCACGGGATGCCGTGCAACGACTGTCCGGGGAGATTACATCCGCCGCCGGAGTCATCGACAACCTGGGCAAGGACGTGACGTCGATCACCTCTGTTCTGGAGGTCATCAAAGGTATCGCCGAACA
>JAWVWU010000258.1:0-4332 GCA_033723595.1 Marinobacter sp.
GGATCAACAATGCGGCTGCGCTGATCGGGCTGCAGTGGTTGTTCATCAATCGAACGCGGTTGCAGCGGGAGTGGCAGTCCTGATGAGTGAGTGGACGATGAAACGAAAGGCCTATGTGCCTGACCTCCGGCAGTTGGGTGCGCTCTGTGAGGGCAATTACATGCGCTTGCAGCGCCTGCGCAAACTGGAGAGGGGCGCGCGGCCGGTCAGCGAGTTCGAGCTGCACGGAGGCCGAGGCGATCAGTACTTTGGCCGTGTCCGGATTGAAGTGCTACAGCAGGCCCGTTTTACCGAAACATTGCTTCTGGAACAGGTTCATAATGGCGGTCGCTGGCTGAACAACCCCCAGCTCACCGTTCGGGTCTATCACGACGCCGGCATGGCCGAGGTCATCAGCTGCTACCGTGACCGCCAGATTGCCGCAGTCAATGACTACCCGAACCGCTACATGCACCATCCCGATGAAAAGGTCCAGGTCAACGGCTTTCTGGCCGACTGGCTGGGCTTCTGCTTGCGCTTTGGCCATTCGCCCCTGTCGATGGTGTCCTGGTCCCGGGACGACAAAGTCGACGAAGGTTGAATAGTCCTGGCATCCATCCCCCGTCATAGTCCGTAAAACAGTCCGTTGTGCATGGCAACCGCAGATCGCGAGGCTGTCAGTCTGTCCGGCGCAGGCAGCCGGGCATCCGTGTGCGTGTCGCTACAACCCTGTGTAACGGTACGCAGTCAGCGCGCACCGTATGGCAGCAAGGGCCCGGTGTTTACCAGAGTGTGATGGGGTCTCTGGAAACCGTGCAAGATTGGCTCTAGGCTTCCCGGGAAGCGTTCAGATATCTCCGGATGAGCAACGAGCCGGCGGTCTGCTGAGTCGTCGATAAGGTTGGCAGCAGGCCGATGGGCGCCTGACGTCACTGCAATCAGTAACGGGCGTGCAGCGTGGGCTGCCCCAAGGCCAGGTTCCAGGCAAGAACGACATGACACGAGAACATCACAGCACCTCTCTGCGAGTGCTTCAATTGACAGACCCCCACCTGATGGCCGATCCCTCTGGCGCCCTTCTGGGCGTCAATACCCGTGACAGCCTGGACGCGGTAATCCAAACGGTCCTCGCCGACGGACCCGCCCCCGATCTGATCCTGGCCACTGGCGATCTGGCGCAGGATGGCTCCGAGCAGGCGTACCGCGTGTTTCGGGATAAAATCCGACAATTCGACTGCCCGTCGCTATGGCTGGCGGGCAATCATGATCACCTTGCCAACCTGGCGACCGTCATCGCCGGCACCTCTGCGGCTGACCGCCATCATGTGCAGGGTGGCTGGCAGTTCATCCAGCTCAACTCCGCCGTACCCGGACAGGTCTACGGTGAGCTTGACGAACAGGAACTGGATTTTCTGGAGGTGACGTTGTCCCGCAATCCAGATCATCCGGCCGTCGTTACGCTCCATCATCATCCGGTCGACATTGGCTCCGACTGGATGGCTGGCATCGGACTCCGCAACCGAGACGCTTTCTGGCGGGTGATTGACCGCTTCAAGCAGGTCAGGGTGGTGCTGTGGGGCCATATTCATCAGGAACTGGATCGGCAGCGCAAGGGTGTGCGCCTGCTGGCGACGCCGTCCACCTGTATCCAGTTCACGACCGCGTCACCGACCTTTTCAGTCGAAGCCAAGGCACCGGGGTATCGCTGGCTGACATTGCACCGCAACGGCGATGTGGACACGGTCATCGGCAGAGCCTGTGACTTCGAATATGAGCTGGATACAACCAGCGCCGGCTATTGATCTAACCGTATGTCCCAGCGTCCGGCCCTGATTTACCTGCACGGTTTCCTGAGTTCTCCGGCCTCGCAGAAAGCGACCGAGCTGGCGGGTTTGCAGCCCGCGCACAACCCCGATGTTGAGCTGGTGGTCCCGACTCTCAGCCTGGACCCGGATCGGGCCTTCGACACCGCCCTGGTCGCGGCAAAGGCACTGGGCAATCGCTTGTGTGGCGTCATTGGCAGTTCGCTGGGAGGATTTTACGCCGCGGCCCTGAGTCATCAAATTGGCTGCCGGGCGGCCTTGGTCAATCCGGCCGTTTATCCGTACCGGCTCCTTGTCGATTACCTCGGCCCTCAAACCAACCCGTATACCGGCGACACGCAGGTCCTGGAGTCTCATCACATGCAAGCGCTGGAGCGGCTTGATCCCGGCCCTCTCGAACGGCCGGAGCGCCTGCTACTGGTTCTTCAGACCGGTGATGAAACGCTCGATTACCATCAGGCTATTGATCGTTACCCGGATTCGCCGGCCTGGATACAGCCGGGCGGTGATCATCGCTTCCAGTCATTTGAGCAGGTTGTGCCGGCGATGCTGGCCTTTCTGGGGGTGCCTTGCCATCCCCGGGCGATCGGTTACACTGCCCGGAAAAGTACCCATTAAGGAAGCAGGCATGAGTGACATTCCCGGCGATTTGAAGTACATCGAGACGCACCAGTGGGTCCGGGTGGCGGATGATGGAACAGCCACGGTCGGTATTACCGATTTTGCTCAGGAGCAGCTGGGTGACGTGGTGTATATCGGATTGCCCGATCTGGGCATCACCGTCAACGGTGGCGAGGAGGCGGGCGTTGCCGAGTCGGTCAAATCCGCATCTGACGTGTTCAGCCCGGTGACGGGTGAGGTGGTCGCGCGCAATGAAAGCCTCGAAGATGAGCCTGAAAAGGTCAATGAAGATCCTTACGGCGAAGGGTGGCTGTTCCGGGTCAAGCTGGCGGATCCGGGAGAGCTGGACAGCCTGATGGACGCTGATAGCTATGCCGAGCAGGTGATGTCCGAGTCATAATGCCCGCGTTAACCGGGCGCTGTCGCGAGTGAGAGGCGTCGGTGCCCGATCGGCGCACATGGCTGCCCGATGGACGCCAGATGCGCTCTCCCCGGGGCACTGTTGTGTGTCGAGTCCCTCTGCGTATAATCCGCGCATCCAAACCAACTTCCCAGGGTGAATGTGATGAAATTTCCGGTCCTGTACCTGCGCAAGGGCGCTGAGCGACGTTTGCGGGCGGGCCACCTCTGGGTCTACAGCAACGAGGTCGATACCCGACGGTCCCCGCTGGGCGACTTCGAAGCCGGATGTCAGGCTGAACTGCGATCTGCCGTCGACAAGCCTCTGGGCACGGTGTTCGTCAATCCCCATACCTTAATCTGCGCACGCCTGATCAGTCGTGACCCGGCTCACGGCATGACGCCACAAAGACTGGCCCAGCGAATGGAGCAGGCGCTCTCGCTCCGGACGCGGTTGTTCGAGGAGCCTTTTTATCGCTGGGTGTTTGGTGACAGCGACGGCCTCTCGGGTCTGGTCATTGACCGGTTTGGCGACGTGGTGGTCGTTCAGATTTCCACCGCTGGCATGGAACAGATGAAAGACGCGGTCATCCGGACCGTCCAGCGGCTGGCCCATCCCGCAACCATTGTCGTCAAGAATGACGGCAAGATGCGCGGTGTGGAAGGCTTGCCCCAGTATACCGAGACCGCCCTGGGCTCCGAGCCGGACCTGTTGCGGGTACGGGAGAATGAGGTCGAGTTCGAGGTGCCGCTCAGCGGCGGGCAGAAAACCGGCTGGTTCTATGATCACCGTATGAATCGGCGACGTCTCCAGGCCTACGCGAGCGGAAAACGGGTGTTGGATGTCTTCAGCTATGTCGGCGGCTGGGGATTGCAGGCAGCTGTTGCCGGAGCGTCCCGGGTTACCTGCGTTGACAGCTCTGGCGCGGCGTTGGACTCGGTGCATCATAATGCCCGGCTCAACCGGCTTGATAATGTGGAGACCCTCGAGGGCGATGCGTTTGCTGCCTTGAAGGCGCTTTGTGACGAGCGTGAGAAATACGACATCGTGGTGCTGGACCCACCAGCATTGATACCGCGCCGCCGTGACCAGAAGGCCGGAGAACAGGCTTATGCGCGATTGAACCAGTTGGGGCTTCGGTTGCTGGACCGTGACGGTCTGCTGGTGTCGGCATCCTGCTCAATGCACCTTTCCCAGGACAAGCTGGTCGACATCATTCGCGGCAGCGGGCGTAAAATCGACCGTTTTGTGCAACTGCTCGAACAGGGCCATCAGGCGCCGGATCATCCGGTGATTCCCGGTATTCCGGAAACCGATTACATCAAGGCCTGCTTTGTCCGGTCGCTGACCGGGTTCTTCTGACCGGTTAAGGGCTTATTTCGGAGTCTGTCGGTCGGCGGGTGTGACCCCCTGGCCGGCGTCGTCCAGCCGCAGTCGGCCTTGCAGTTCCGAGAGTCGGGCTTGCAGCTTCCCGATGATGTCCGGGGTGCGCTGTTTCTTGCCTTCGCC
>JAWVWU010000259.1:0-4331 GCA_033723595.1 Marinobacter sp.
GCGGGCAGACTGTCCAATACGGTCGGATCGCCGTGCAGGATCAGTCGACTCGCGTTCTCCTGGCACAGTGCGCGCGCGGCTCTTGCAAAACGGGCATATTCGTTCGCATCCAGCCACGGAGCCCGCACCAGAACCAGCTCAGGGCGACGGTCGATCAAGCGTTGTTGCAGACGGGCGATGCCGTCGTCTGCCGAGGCACACTCGCCGGTAATGCAATAGACCGACGGCAGGGTAAGCGCGCGGAGAATGGCGCGATTGGCCGCTGGGAAATCCTCGGCCCGCAGATCCTGAACGCGACACCAGTCCACCCACTGCCCTTCCAGCCCCTGCGCTGACCCACGGGCATCTCGGGTTTGCCAGACGTCCAGCAGTACCTGTTTGTCGCCGTAGTCATGACGGATCACGATCAACGGTTGCAGGGCTTCCGGATCGAGCCTGAGGCCCGTCTCCTCGGCAATCTCTCGCACCAGCGCGCGCTTCACGGACTCGCCCGGCTCCACTTTGCCGCCGGGAAATTCCAGCAGGCCGCCCTGATGAAGATGGTCTGGCCGGCGCGCCACCAGGACTTGCTCGTCGCGACGAATCACCGCCACCGCCACATGTACGGCCGTCATACCATCAGGTCCGGTACTCGGCGTTGATGGTGACGTAGTCGTGGGAGAAATCGCAGGTCCAGACCCGCTCACGAACTGTGCCCCGGTTCAGGTTTACGCCAATGGTAATTTCCGACTGATTCATCACTGCCTGACCACGCTCTTCGCTGTAGTCCTCTGCCCGACCACCGTTCCGGACCAGGCACACATCATCCAGCATCAGGGTCAGCGCATTGAGATCAAGATCCGGGACACCGGCACGACCCACCGCAGCCAGTATCCGGCCCCAGTTGGGGTCAGAAGCGTACAGGGCCGTTTTGACCAGCGGCGAGTGCGCAATCGTATAGGCCACATCCAGCGCCTCGGCCTGAGTCGCGGCTCCCTCAACGTCGATCGTAATGAACTTGGTGGCGCCCTCTCCGTCACGCACGATGGCGTGAGCCAGCGTCATGTAGACCTCGCGAAGGGCTTCGGTCAATGCCGGCAGATCGGGGCTGTCCGGACCAATCTCGTCGCCCCCGGCGGCACCGGTGGCCATGAGCATGCAGGCGTCGTTAGTGGACGTGTCACCATCGATGGTAATCCGGTTGAATGAGGCCTCACCCAACTCTGAAGCCAGCTTTTGCAGTACCGCCGGTGCGATCGGTGCATCGGTGGCGATGAAGCCGAGCATGGTTGCCATGTTCGGGCGTATCATGCCGGCACCCTTGCTGATCCCGGAGATGTTGACGACACGGCCGCCCAGTTCAAGCTGGCGCGTCGCGCCCTTGGGCAGCGTGTCTGTCGTCATGATGCCCCGGGCGGCATCGGCCCAGTTGTTGTCCGCCAGTGTTGACAGCGCGCCGGGCAACGCCGATACGATCTTTTTGACCGGTAACGGCTCGCCGATGACCCCGGTGGAGAAAGGCAGCACCTCGGTGTCCGAGACGCCGGCGGCGTCAGCCAACGCTGCGCAACAGGCCGTTGCATCCGTCATACCGCGCTCGCCGGTACCGGCGTTGGCGTTGCCGGTATTGATCAGCAGATAACGCGGCGCGCCCAGCTTGAGGTGCTTGCGACACAGTGTGACCGGTGCGGCGCAGAACTGGTTGCGGGTAAAGATGCCGGCAACCTGGCTGCCCGGTGCCAACTCGAACACAACAACGTCTTTACGGCCGGGCTTTTTGATGCCCGCACTGGCAATACCCACCCTGAGTCCTGCGATCGGAAAAAACTCCGGTAATGGTCCCAACCCTACCGCCATGCTGTCTCTCCTGTGTCTGCTGATCCGCGGAGCCACGCTGATTGCGGCCCGCTGGGGAATAAAAAACCCGCGGCCTGGTCTGTCAGGCTGCGGGCTCTGTAAATCGGACGCTTCGGAACGCTCTGACCAAGTCAGCGCCCGATCAGCTTACCTTGCCATGACATTGCTTGTACTTTTTGCCGGACCCGCAGGGACAGGGTTCATTGCGGCCAACCTTGCGTTCCTGACGGACAAAGGTATCGGGGGTCGCAGTCTGCTCTGCCTCACCGGCGCCGGTGGCGGCGTCCGACTCACTGGCAGCGCTGGTCTGTTCGTGCTGCAGATTCGCTGCCGCGAGCTGCCGCTCGAGCTCAGCCTTGCGACGGCGCTCGACCTCGTCCATTTCTTCCTGTGTCTGTACCTGAACGTGACACAGTACCCGGGTGACATCACGTTTCATGGTGTCGAGCATGGTTTCAAACAGGTTGAAAGCCTCCCGTTTGTATTCCTGCTTCGGGTTCTTCTGTGCATACCCGCGCAGGTGAATACCACGGCGCAGGTGATCCATATTCGACAGGTGCTCTTTCCACAGGGTATCCATGACCTGCAGGAATACCTGCTTCTCGAAGTTACGCATCGGCTCGGCGCCGACGATTTCTTCCTTGCGATCGTAGGCGGCTACCACCTCGTCGAGGATGCGCTGACGAAGCGTTTCCTCGAACAGCTTGTTGTCCTCGTCCAGCCACTGCTGGATCGGCAGATCAATCGCCAGCTCCGACTGAAGCTGCGCTTCGAGCCCAGCAATGTCCCACTGTTCAGCCATGCTCTGGGGCGGAATGAATTCGCTGATCACAGAATCAACGACGTCTTCGCGTATGGTCTTGACCATATCGGAGATATCATCCGAGGACATCACTTCATTGCGCTGCTCATAGATCACCGTACGCTGATCATTGGCGACGTCGTCGTACTCCAGCAGCGTCTTGCGCATGTCAAAGTTGCGCCCCTCGACCTTGCGCTGTGATTTCTCGATCGCGTTGGTGACCATGCGATGCTCGATGGCTTCGCCTTTTTTCATGCCCATGGCCTGCATGATGTTCTTCACACGGTCCGGGGCGAAAATCCGCATCAGGTTGTCTTCCAGGGACAGGAAGAAGCGCGATGAGCCCGGATCGCCCTGACGACCGGCCCGGCCCCGAAGCTGGTTGTCGATACGCCGGGATTCATGGCGCTCGGTACCGACAATGTGAAGGCCGCCGGCTTCCAGGACCCGGTTGTGACGTTCGGTCCAGGCCGCCTTGATTTTGGCGACGGTTTCCTCGTCCGGGTTGTCCAGGGCCGCAACTTCATGCTCCCAGTTACCACCGAGCACGATATCCGTCCCCCGGCCCGCCATGTTGGTGGCAATGGTGACGGCCCCGGGGCTGCCCGCCTGGGCGATGACCTGGGCCTCGCTTTCGTGCTGTTTGGCGTTGAGTATCTTGTGCTCGATCTTGACCTTGGTGAGCAACATCGACAGCAGCTCGGAGGCCTCGATCGATGCGGTACCCACGAGGATCGGGCGCCCCTCCGCGGTCACGTCCTTGATTTCATCGATGATGGCGTGAAATTTCTCTTCCTGGGTGAGATAGATCAGGTCATTGTAGTCAATCCGCTGGATCGGCTTGTTCGGCGGAATGACGACCACGTCCAGCCCGTAGATCTGGCGGAATTCAAACGCTTCTGTATCGGCAGTACCGGTCATCCCGGCCAGTTTGTCGTACAGTCGGAAATAGTTCTGGAAGGTGGTTGAAGCCAGCGTCTGGCTCTCGGCCTGGATGTTGACCTTTTCCTTCGCTTCAATGGCCTGGTGAAGGCCCTCACTCCAGCGCCGGCCGGGCATGGTGCGCCCGGTGTGCTCATCGACAATCACCACCTGATCACCCTGCACGATGTAGTCTACATCTTTCTGGAACAGGTGATGGGCGCGAAGGGCAGAATGGACGTGATGCAGCAGGCTCAGGTTGGTCGCGGAATAAAGGTTGTCACCTTCTTCCAGCAGCCCCCGCTCGGCCAGCAGACGCTCGACTTTTTCGTGGCCTGCCTCGGTCAGTTCGACCTGCCGGGTCTTCTCGTCAATGGTAAAGTCACCATCGGGCTCGCCCTCTTCCGGCATCTCACCCTTATCGAGGCTCGGCACCAGCGCGTTGACTTCGCGGTACATGCGGGAGCTGTCTTCGGCCGCTCCGGAGATGATCAGTGGCGTACGCGCCTCATCGATCAGAATCGAGTCAACCTCGTCCACAATGGCATAGTTCAGGCCACGCTGGACCTTGTCCGCCGTGCTGAACGCCATATTGTCGCGCAGATAGTCAAAGCCGAATTCGTTGTTGGTGCCGTAGGTAATGTCGGCGTTATAGGCCGCGCGTTTTTCTTCGGGCGACTGTCCCGCCACGATGACCCCGACCTGAAGACCGAGGAACCGGTAGAGCTTGCCCATCCACTCGGCGTCCCGTCGGGCCAGATAGTCATTCACC
>JAWVWU010000260.1:0-4321 GCA_033723595.1 Marinobacter sp.
ATGTCTTGCCGGAGCGCCTCGGGATAAAAATCCAGGTCCGTCTGCACACCGGGCAGATGATCAAACGCCGTGTTCAACATGCGAATGATATCGGCGGACTCGTTGCTGACAATGACCCCCTGCTTTTTGTCCCACAGCACCGGCACGGTCACCCGACCGGTATAGTCTGGCGCTACCCGGGTATAAATTTGATGCAGAAAATCTGCATCGTGAATGTGGTCCCGATGGGCTGCATCGTCCCTTCGGAACTCCCAGCCATTCTCGAGCATGTCCGGATGCACCACACTCACACTTATATGATCCGCAAGCCCTTTCAATGCCCGGAAAATCAGCGTTCGATGGGCCCAGGGGCACGCCATTGACACATAGAGATGGTAGCGACCACTCTCTCCGCTGAAACCGCCCTCTCCGGTCGGTCCGGCAGAGCCGTCTGGCGTCACCCAATGCCGGAAACGGGCTTTCTCTCGCTCGAACTTGCCGCCAGATTTGCTGGTGTCATACCAGCTATCCTGCCACTGTCCATCAACCAGTAACCCCACAAAAACCTCCCGGTTCAAACCGTTGGCGCTGCCACCCCACGCTTTGAAACTGCCTGAGATGACTGTAAATACAGTTGTATTTCTTCGGTGGAAGAGGTTAACGTCAGCAAACGCCAACCCTCAAACGATGATTTCTGGTCATCTATTTCAGAAAATTCGAACATGCACACAGCCATCACCATCGATGCACTCAGAGTACTTGACGCCATTGACCGCCGCGGAAGCTTTGCAGGCGCAGCCAGCGAACTGTTCAGAGTGCCCTCGGCCATCAGTTACACCATCCAAAAGCTGGAGGATGACCTCGGCGTCGCCGTGTTTGACCGAACCGGACACCGCGCCGCACTGACGCCAGCCGGCCGCTACCTTCTGGATGAGGGGCGCACACTGCTGGAGGCCATGGACGCACTGGCACATACCACTCGCCAGGTTGCCCAGGGCTGGGAAACCCGGCTGAAAATAGCGGTCAACACACTGTTGCCAGGCGAGGCGCTCTACCCGATTATTCGCTCGTTCTATCAGTTGAACGTACCGGTGGAGGTCCAGTTGGTGGACGAGGTCTTCGCGGGCGCCTGGGATGCACTTCAAAGCCGGCGCGCAGACCTGGTTTTTGGCGCCGATCAGGTCAGCAAACCCGCCGGCTCCTATACCACCCGAATACTGGGGGAGGTGCCCTTTGTCTACGCGGTTGCGCCGGATCACCCGTTGACCCGGACCACCCAGCCGCTGACGGAAGACCTGATTGCAGAATTCCCGGCCGCCGTTGCGGCCGACAGCTCTCGCAGTCTGCCGGCAGGGTCGGCCGGTATTTTCAGGCGCCAGCCTACCTTGACGGTGAGCAACATCGAACAGAAAATCGCGATCCAGGAAGCCGGCCTGGCGGTAGGCTGGCTTCCGGAGCCCCGTATACGGGAGCAACTGGACGCCGGCACCCTGGTCTCCCTTGCGGTCAGTGAACCAAGACAGCCGATTATTCTCCAGTTGGCGCGCCATACGGAAGATCGGGGCAAAGCCCTGATGTGGTTCTGGGACGAACTCAGCCAGCCTGGCCGGTTTGCCCGCTGGCTCTCACCGGTAACCCGATAATCCCGACGGCGACCCGACCGCGGCCGGATTGACGGCTGCCGGGCCAACGCCCGGGCGAGCTGGGCCACGTATAATCAGTCAACTTTTGACCTGCAGAACTCTTTCAGGGAGCCCGCAATGCGGCAGTTAACCGAGCTGGATGCCTCGTTCCTCTACCTCGAATCCGATACCGCCCCCATGCACATCGGTGGCATTTACCTGTTTGACGGCAGAGACCGCGATGCCCCCCTGGCCTACAGTACCTTTGTTGCGTACCTCAGAAGCCGCTTGCATGTGGTGCCTTTATTCCGCCAGCGACTGCGGAATATACCGCTTCGACTGGGCCGGCCCTACTGGATTGACGACCCTGAGTTCAGCATTGAACGTCACCTGACCTACGTCAATCTGGGCCAGAACGGCAAAATTGAAAACCTGATGGCGCTGGCCTCACGCATTCTGGAAGAGCCCCTCAAGCGGGACCGGCCACTCTGGCACATCACGTTTGTCGACGGCTACCGGGGCGACGAAGAGGACGCCGCCAGCCAGGGCTTCGCGCTGATAGTGCGCCTTCATCACGCGGCCATCGATGCGTTCAGCGGTGAAGAAATCATGGGCAAGTTGCTCGAATATTCGCAGGAAGCGGAGCGGATCGCGCCGCCGCAGCCCTGGCAGCCGGAGTCCGCACCATCCGATGAACGGGTATTCCTGCAGGCCAGCGCCAATCTGATCCGACGGCCCTTTCAGGTCGCTTCACTGGCAGGTAGCGCTCTGGAGGCCACAGCACGGGGCCTGATACAGAAGCAGTTACGCAAGCTTCCGCTGCCTTTTCCGCTGTTTTCGGCCCCTCACAGTCCGTTTAACCGCCAGATCACCGGCAATCGACGCATCGTTGCGGCCAGCGTTGAGTTATCCCGCCTCAAGGCCATCAAGGCCAGACTGGGCGATGTAACGCTCAATGACGTTGTGCTGGGGCTGTGCGCTGAAACCCTGCGTGACTACATGGCGCTGCACGGCGCCGATCTCGAGCGGCCCCTGGTGGCTATGACCCCGGTTTCCGTTCGCTCGAAAAGCCTGCGCAGGGCGACCGGGAACCAGATGTCCGCGATGCTGCTGAACCTGGCCACCGACGAGCCCGACCCGGCCCGGCGTATTCGCCGGATTCATCGCAACGCGGTAGCGTCAGAGCCTTACCAGGAAGCCATCTCTGCCGACCGCCTGACCGAACTGGTGCCCTCAACTATGCTCGCGCTGTCAGCCCGGCTCTATTCAGAACTGCAGTTGGCACAACGCTATCAACCGGTTTTCAATCTGCCAATTACCAACGTCCCCGGGCCTCAGGTTCCCCTGTATCTGCGCGGTGCGCGACTGGTTCGTCAGTACAACACGGCCCCCCTGTTTGACAGCATGGGGCTGGTGATCGTAGCCGTCAGTTATCAAGGCACGCTGACGCTCAATTTTACCTTGTGCCCTGACATCGTACCGGACGGCGAAAAACTGCAATCACTGACGATCGACAGCCTGGCCCGCCTGGAATCAGCGGCCAGCGCTCTGGAGGAGACGGCCGGTGACGATCCGGCCAGGGAGGATCAGGGTCAGAGCTTGTCTGATGAGCTGCTGACCCTGATGGAAGGCGTGATTAAAAAATCGTTCCGGCGATTCCGCAGTTAACGGAGCCGGACGGCCATCGTTACTTGAGCGCCCACCTCAGAAATTCGCGCTTTTCGTCCTCGCTCGCTTTTTGCCAGAGCTGCTTGAGGGCCGTAAGGGTCGTGCCATTCGTTGTGGAGTATTCCTCAGCCTTGGCTGCAACCGGCGCTGCCGTTGCGGAGCCGTCAGCCGGCGCCGCGGTCCGCAGCGTTGGCAGTTTGTTCGGGGTCGGCTTGTACAGTGTTGCCTGTGCCACAATTTCGCCGGACTGGCTCACCACCGGAATGGATGAGTTGGCAACGAATTGCCTCGCCTCTTCCCGATTTGCGAGTTCGGGCACTTCGAAGTGATAGGTCTTGCCCGCTTTGGCGTCAATCACGATTTGCTGGGGCCCGGAGCTGACCTTGTGGACCTTGGACTCGCCGTTCTCCACGACCGTCTTTTTCGCCCAGATCGTCTCATAGCTGAACACAATGGTGTTCTGGCCGGGCAGCAGCTGATAATTCAGCGCCAGGTCTTCCATTAGAAAGTTGCCGACATCCCGCCCGTTGATCTTCTTCACCTTGATCTGTGAGGGCGCCTTCAGGACCGCCACCTGGTCCGGCTGCGCCTCAGGCCCCTCCCAGGTCTGGATCGGTTTCATGCCGCTGGTGCTGCAGCCGGACATCAGCAGCCCCATTGCCAGCAGCAACAAAAGCAGGGATTGACGGCAGTCTGAAATCAGACGATGACTAGTCATAAAAGCCTCACAAAATCGGTTGGCAAGAGGAAAAGCTACCCTTTGCCGGTTGAAAGGACAGGGAATCCGCATTCTGACGACTGGGACCGAGCGGCGCAAGATTGAATCTTAACGGTTGAAACCGCGTGCCCGGATCGGAAACTCATCCCGGACGAAAAACGGAAACTATACGCGCATCAATCACTTGGAGAATCCATAACTGGATTGTCGCAAAATTTGTAAAAATTTGTTGAATTTAAATGCAATTGATTTAATTTTGTAGGAACGCATGTGTACAAAGTAACGGCCCGTTTTCTGTTCCTCTTTCGGCCACAGGAGGCCTCATGGACACGCA
>JAWVWU010000261.1:0-4312 GCA_033723595.1 Marinobacter sp.
AACAACCCGGCAGCGCCCATACCAGTACCGACACACATGGTCACTACCACGTATTTGACGCCGCGACGCTTGCCTTCGATCAACGCGTGGCCCACCAGGCGTGATCCGGTGGTGCCGTAGGGGTGGCCGACGGCGATGGCGCCACCGTTAACGTTCAGACGCTCCATCGGGATGCCCAGTTTGCGCTGGCAGTAGAGCACCTGTACCGCAAACGCTTCGTTCAGTTCCCACAGGCCGATATCGTCAACGGTCAGGCCGGCGCGCTTGAGCAACTTGGGCACGGCGAATACCGGGCCAATGCCCATTTCGTCGGGCTCACAACCGGCCACGGCAAAGCCGCGGAAAATGCCCAGCGGTGTAGCGCCGCGCTGTTCGGCGACCTTGCTGTCCATCAGCACGCAGGCGGACGCACCATCAGAGAACTGGCTGGCATTGCCGGCGGTGACCACGCCACCGTCCATGGCCGAGCGAATCTTGCTCACACCTTCCAGATTGGTATCAGGACGGATGCCTTCGTCCTGGGACACGGTGACTTCCTGGGATGAAAGCTGGCCGGTGGCCTTGTCGGCGACGCCCATGGTCGTGGTGATGGGTACGATCTCGTCGTCGAATTTGCCGTCTTCACGGGCCTTGGCAGCGAGTTGCTGGCTGCGCACACCGTATTCGTCCATGTCTTCCTTGCGGATGCTGTAGCGCTGCGCCACGGTCTCGGCGGTCTGCAACATGGACCAGTACAGTTCAGGCTTATGCTTGGCCAGCCACGGCTCCATCATGTAGGTCTGGTTGACGGTGGCCTGAACGGTGGAAATGGATTCCACGCCGCCAGCGACCATCACCGGCACCTTGTCCACGGCAATGTGCTGGGCGGCCATGGCAATGGCCTGCAGGCCGGATGAGCAGAACCGGTTGATGGTGGCGCCGGCGACGCTGACCGGCAGACCAGCGCGAATCGCGCCCATGCGGGCTACGTCGTTACCGGTGGAGCCTTCGGGCAGTGCACAGCCCATCAGTACGTCTTCAATTTCGTTGGGGTCGACCCCGGCGCGCTCCACGGCGTGCTGGATGGCGTGGCCGGCGAGGGTGGCGCCGTGAGTCATGTTCAGGCCGCCGCGCCAGGATTTGGCCAGCGGGGTACGGGCGGTGGATACAATGACGACATCGTTGGACATTTCAATTCTCCTCAGGGGGCGTTTTTTACGCCCCTGTGATCAATTTGGTAGCGGTAAATCTACATTGCCAATGTTGGCCTGAAGCTCTGATGGGCGGTCTGAGCTTTCAGTCGTGACAGGTCATTTGTGCCACCGGTCCGGACGGCACGTCCATGTGCCGGCCGGACCTACCGCCGCATCCCTGCGGCTGTTCTACAAATAACCTGTCCCGACTTTACGGTGTCTCTACCTCGCCACCTTCTGAATT
Source organism: Marinobacter sp. (assembly GCA_033723595.1). GTDB lineage: Bacteria > Pseudomonadota > Gammaproteobacteria > Pseudomonadales > Oleiphilaceae > Marinobacter. Next base: position 1,417 of record JAWVWU010000261.1, read on the forward strand.
ACTGCCCCCGCTCGTCAAAGCCTTTGCCCTCAGCGGCACATTTCGCCAGCAACGGGGCGGGTTCCCAGAATCCGGGTTCGGTGTGGGGGTTTTCGGCAAAAGGCTCCATGTTGCGAACCACGTTGGCCAGACCGACTTCCTCGGCGTAATGCATGGGGCCGCCACGGAAGACCGGGAACCCGTAGCCGGTGAGGTACACCATGTCGATGTCAGAGGCGCGCTGGGCGATGCCTTCTTCCAGCAAGCGGGCGCCCTCATTCACCAGTGCGTAGACGCAGCGCTCGAGGATTTCCTGGTTGCTGATCTTGCGCGGGGTAATGCCCAGTTCGGCGCGGACTTCGTCTACGACCTTGTCGACTTCCGGATCGTGCAGGGCATTGCGGTTGCCCGGCTCGTACCGGTAGAAACCGGCGCCGGTCTTCTGGCCATAGCGACCCATCTCGCACAGACGGTCAGCCACCACCATCTTTTTCATGTCCGGCTTTTCCGCGTACTGACGCTTGCGGATGGCCCAGCCGATATCGCCACCGGCCAGGTCAGCCATGCGCAACGGGCCCATGGCAAAGCCGAATTTCTCGATAGCCTTGTCGATCTGCTGCACGCTGGCGCCTTCCTGCAACATCAGCAGGGCTTCGCGCTGGTACTGGTTAATCATGCGGTTGCCGATGAAGCCATCGCAGACGCCGGAAACCACGGCGGTTTTCTTGATGGTCTTGGCCAGCTTCATAGCGGTGGCCAGCACGTCTTTGGCGGTTTTGTCGCCGCGCACGACTTCCAGCAGTTTCATGATGTTGGCCGGGCTGAAGAAATGCAGGCCGATGACATCTTCCGGGCGCTTGGTGAAGCTGGCGATCTTGTTCACGTCGAGGGTGGAGGTATTGGACGCGAGGATGGCGCCGGCTTTGCACACCGAATCCAGTTCCTTGAAGACGGACTCTTTCACGCCCATCTCCTCGAACACCGCCTCAATGACCAGATCGGCATGGCTCAGGTCGCTGTAGCTCAGGGACGGGGTCAGCAGGTCCATGCAGGCCTTTGCCTTGTCCTCGCTCATTTTGCCTTTCTTGACCCGGCCTTCGTAGACCTTCTGGATGGCCGCTACGCCGCGGTCCAGGCCTTCCTGTTTCATTTCTACCAGGGTCACCGGGATGCCGGCATTGAGGAAGTTGATGCTGATGCCGGTACCCATGGTGCCACCACCGATGACGCCGACTTGCTTGATCTCGCGGGTGGGGGTATCAGAAGGCACGTCGGCGATCTTGCTGGTTTTGCGCTCACTGAAAAACGCATGGCGAAGGGCCCGCGATTCCGGCGTCATGACCAGATAGGAGAAGGCGTCGCGCTCGACTTTCATGCCGACATCGAAGGGTTTGGTGACCGCCGCTTCCACGGCATCCACGCACTTCAGCGGGGCCGGGTAGTTTTTCGCCATGGCGCCGATGGTGTTGCGGGCAACCATGAAGAAGCCTTCGGGATTGGGGTGTTTGACCTTCAGGTCGCGCACTTTTTTCAGTGGCATCTTGTCCGCGATGACTTTTTTGGCGAAGGCCAGGGCGCCGTCAAGCAGGTCGCCGTCGATCATGTCATCGAACAGCGGGCTGCCTTTGAACTGTTTGGCCGGCACGACGGCACCGGAGACGATCATGTTCAGGGCGTGCTCGGCACCAATCAGGCGGGGCAGGCGCTGGGTGCCGCCGGCACCGGGGAGAATGCCCAGTTTGACTTCCGGCAGGGCGATTTGCGCGTCCGGTTTGGTCACCCGGTAATGACAGCTCATGGCCAGTTCCAGGCCACCGCCCATGCAGGCACCGCTGATCGCGGCGACGACCGGCTTGCGGCTGGTTTCGACGTAGTGGGTAACGGTGGTCAGGATCGGCTCGGCGTGCATTTTCGGTGTGCCAAACTCGCTGATGTCGGCGCCACCGGAAAAGGCCCGGTCGGAGCCGATGATCACGACCGCACCGACGGAACCGTCAGCCTCGGCCTGCTTGATACCCTCGACGATGCCCTGGCGCAGGGCAATGCCGAGACCATTGACCGGCGGGTTATCAAGGCGGATGACGGCGACTTCGCCGTTCACTTCGTAGTGCGCGTTGCTCATAAGGGCTCCTTGTTCGCAGGTTTGGGATGTGACCAACGGACGTCCGCGCTGGCCCAACCCCGTGATGTCTCAGGCGTGTGACGGAAACCGGGTTCGTAAGTTTCCATACACTGGTGTATTGTTTAGCCATACACTAATGTATGTTGTGGGCAGGGTCAACGACTTGATCGTTGCGCCCGCGCCCGTCGCAAGTCGGGCTGGAAGCGCCCAGGACAAGACCCAGACAGGATCTGATGTACCCATGAGTGAGTTGAAGACTGCCGCCGGGAGCGGCCGCCGTGCCACGGACAGACCACAGTTGACCCGCGACAACTGGCTAGATGCAGCCGCCGGTGAGGTCGCAGCGGGCGGTTTTGGGCAGCTGCGGGTGTTAACCCTGGCCAAGAAGCTGGGCGTTACCCGAGGCAGCTTTTACTGGCACTTCAAGGATCACGATGATCTGGTGATCAGTTTCCTGAATCGCTGGCGGGACCGTCGGCTTCACGAACTGCAGTACTGGAAACCTCGCGACCGGGAAGTGGAGACCGAATTGCGGCAGATTCTCGAGCTGCTGCTGACCGATGCGTCCCGTAACATCCGTCGTCTTCAGGTCGAGCTTGCCGTCAGGGATTATGCCCGGCGGAATGACTACGCGGCTGATCTGGTGAATCAGGTGGATGAGGCCCGCATCAACCAGAACTGCACGCTGTTTGCGCGCCTGAGCAGTGACCCCCAGCGGGTCCGCGACCTGTCGCTGCTGTTGTACGTGGCGACGATCGGCTCCCAGGTAGTGCTGACCGGTAAAAAAGGCGATGA
>JAWVWU010000262.1:0-4304 GCA_033723595.1 Marinobacter sp.
CGGTTTCAGACTCTGACCGAGGAGCTGCGGTGCCCCAAGTGCCAGAATCAGGACATTGCCGATTCCGCCGCGCCCATCGCCAGTGACATGCGCGATGAAGTCTATCGCATGGTGCGGGCGGGTGAGGACAATGAGGCAATTATCAACTCGCTGGTTGCTCGATTTGGCGAGTTCGTGCGCTATAAACCCCGGGTGGAGAAACGCACACTGATCCTGTGGGCGACGCCTGTGCTGGTCATTCTGATCGGTGTGCTGATGATCGCCGTGATGGTCATTCGGTCACGGCGTAACAGCGAGCAGGCCACGGCGCTGACCCCCGAACAACGCGAGCGGGCAGAAAAACTCCTGCAGGAGCAGGATGCCCGCTGATTCCGGTATTCCGATTCACTGACTGTTCAACGGCCTTTTTTCTATGACGACGACCTTCTGGTTCGCTGCCGCCGCGATGATTGCGCTGGCCCTGGCATTTATCATTGCTCCTGCTGTCCTGCGACGCTCCCGGAACCGAGCCGATGACGAGTTGCGCCAGCAGAACCTGATTGCCTACCGTGGACGAATGGCCGAGCTGGACGATGATTACCGGGCCGGTACGATCGATCCTGAAACCTATGGACAGCTCCGGGATGAACTGGCCGGCAGCATGCTGGATGACGTGGCTGAGCGGCCATCCGTCGTGCCCGCCCGGTCCGGCTCCGGTGGCGCCCGTTTGCTGGTGTTCGCCTGTGTGCTGTTCGTGCCGGTGCTGGCGGTGCTGCTGTACCAGCATTGGGGAGCACTGGCTCAGGTGGAGCAGTGGCAGACCATGAAGCAGATGGTTGCGAATCGCGACGGTGGCGCCGAGCAGGTCAGCAAGCTGGCCGACCAGCTCAATGAACGGCTGCAGGCCGATCCGGACAATCCCCAGGGCTGGGGAATGCTGGGCCAGACCTATATGAATCTCGAGCGCTATCAGGACGCTGCCCAGGCGTTTGAACAGCTTGCCCGGCTCGAGGCCGGGGCACCGCAACAGGCAGCCAATGCCTGGGGTCTGGTCGCGCAGGCCCGGTTTTTTGGCAGTCAGGGCAGCATGACGCCCGCGGTTACCCGAGCCATTGACCAGGCCCGTGCTCTGAATCCGGATGAAGTGAATTCGCTGGGTCTGCTCGGCATCAATGCCTTTGGCCAGAAGGACTACCAGGCGGCTATTAACTACTGGGAGCGGATTGCCAAAGTGGCGCCCAATCACCCCCAGTTGTCCGCCATTCGCAAGGGTATCGTGGCAGCTTACACCCGCATGGGTCGCCCCGTGCCTGCAGACAGCGCCGCCGCCCTCTCGGCTCGTGGCGTAACGGTCAAGGTGGAGTTGGCACCGGCGCTGGCCGACAAGGTACCCGATGACACCACGCTCTTCGTCTTTGCCCGGCAACCCGATCGTCAGGGGCCGCCGTTGGCGATCGCCCGATTGACCGCGGCCGATCTGCCGGCCAGGGTCCGCTTGAACGATACCCTGTCGATGGCGCCCACCGCCCGGATCTCGTCAGCTGACCAGGTCCTGGTCACCGCCCGACTGTCCAGGTCAGGAACCGCCATGCCTCAAAGTGGGGACTGGCAGGGCAGCCTCGGGAAGCCGGTCAAGGTTGATGTTGATCCCGATGTTATCAATACAGTGGTCATTGATCAGCAGATTCCCTGAGCCGGCGACCAACCGGACCGCGCCTGGCTCCCGCTGGCCGTCGAGGCCACCGCCATTGCGCCCGGCATCAGGAACCGGACGAGTGGGGATTCAGTCGATCCCCGTACAGGGGGGGCAAGGCATTGTCTTCCTGATCGTCTGTCGCCAGCGCGCGAAGGTGCTCCAGTTCACGGACCAGTGTGTCGCCTTGCCAGCCTGCCGGGTCCTGGTCCGCCGCAGAGCCGAACAGACGCGCCTGCAGACGATTCAGCTCGGCCCTGAGCTCGGGGCGCCTGGCCCAGTGCAGAACGTCCGACACCGAGTTGACCGGCCGATTCGGATGCCGCGCCCTGAACCATTCCGGTAGCCGGGTCAGGGTGTCCGCAGAGCCTTCCCGCGCAGCCTGACACAAAGCCTGGAAGCGCGCCGCCTCGTGGGGGTTCGGCATCGGTTCTGGGTTTGCTGATGGCGATTTGCGGCGGAGATACCAGAGCAACAAGGTTCCCAGCCACCCCAGCGCCAGAATGCCACTCACCCACGGCCAGACGCCGTATCCCGGGGCTCCCGTCAGATCATTGGCTTTCTGAGGGGGCGCTGGTGTCGAGGATGGCTTGTCCGTGGTCGGGGTGGCGGGGGCAGGCGGTTTCACGGTCTGGTTGCCGGCTGCCGCGACAGTCAGAGTCCGGGCAGGTATGACCGCTACTTCCTGCTTGTCGGTTGTGGTATTCCACCAGGGAATTCGGATTTCCGGCAGCGTCACGGTCCCCGGCTGCAGGCCCACCAGGGCCGTGGTCTGGCTGAGCTTGCCGACGACGGTATCGTTGCCGATGTCCGTGCTGGTTTCCGGTGTCTCCGGATAACTTTTGAGCCCATCAGGCACCGCGGGCTTCAGCGGCGGCAGAACCTCGGCACGCAAGCCCTGGGCCGTCATGTTGATGGTCCGGGTGAGGCTCTCGCCCACGGTCATCCGGGTCTGCCCGGATACCCCGGATTCCGACAGGGTCAGTTTGGCGGCCGGCAACCAGGTGTCTCCGGTGAAGCTGGCCGGAGGCGCCTTGACCGGCACGTCGAAAAGCTGGGCGTGGTCTTTCAGGAACCTCAGCTGGCCCTGGCTGGTGCGACTCTGGCCTTCGAACTTGATTGGATCAAGCGTGAGTTTGCCGGCCTTCTGCGGGTAAATTGCATAGCGTCTCTCAACGACCTGATAGCGCTGGCCGTCCCGGTAACGGCTGTACTCCTGCTGCTTGCCCATGGTCTCTATGATGGCGTCCGGGTTGGTCGGCTCTGACAGGTCCCCGCGGATCAGATTGCCGGTGAAGAACAGTTTGACGGTCAGCACCAGCTGCTCTTGCACGTAAACGCTGTCCTTGTCGGTGGACAGTTCAATGAATGCGTCGCGGGCGGCCTTGCTGCCGGTCGGCGCATCGCCCGGTTGGACCGTGATGTCGATGGGTTTGGAGCTGGCGTTGTTGAAAGTCAGGGACGGAATGGTCAGGGTGCCGGTTTTCAGCGGCGCCAACTGGTAAGTCCAGGTAATGGTTGCACGAGTTTCACCATTGACCGTGCGAATGCTGTATTTCTGCTCCCGCGACAGGATTTTGAAATTCTTCTCAAGCTTGTCGATGTTGGGGGCGGGCAGGTCCAGGCTACCCAGGTTAAACAGAATGTCGAAGTTGATGGTGAGGGCCATGTCACCGGTGACCGTCAGCGTCAGGGTCTCGTTTTCATGCAGTGATGTCCGGTCCGGCTCCACCCGCAACGCGTCTGACGCGAGGGCTTGTGCCGTGGTCATGAACAGCAGGGTAAGAACGATGATCAAACGGCCTACCATGGGGTATCACTCTTGTCAGTTGGTGTGTCACTTTCCCGGTATTGCTGCAGGAACTTGCGCCTTAACAGGCCACCCGGATCATCGGGAATACGGCGAAGCCACTGCTCCTGGCTCTGGGTCAGGGGTCGGGTTTTCAATTGGTCCGGGGCCTTGACGGCTTGTTTGCCGGACGGCTCGCCCGCCTTGTTGCTGGCGCCGTCGGCTGCCATCTGCTGCTGTTGGGACTGATCCGGTTTGTTGGCCTCTGACGAGTCGTCCCGGCCTGCGCTGTTCTGCTGCTTGCGCTGCTCATTTGGTGATGGCTGGTCGCCGGACGAGGAGCTGTTCTGGGCACCAGATTGTGGTTTGTCCGGGGACTGGTTGCCCTGTTTCTGGCTCTGGTCACCGGACTGGCCCTTGGACGTCTGCTGGTTGTCACCCTGTTTCTTGCCCTGTTGGCTTTTATTGGAGTCCTTTTTCTGCTTGCCCGATTGCTGTTTTTGCTGCTGTTTCTTCTGTTCCAACAGTTTTTTCACCAGATCACGGTTGAAGACTGCATCCGAGTTGTCCGGCTGGGCCTTCAGCACCTTGTCATAGGCATTGAGCGCTTCCTCAAGCTTGCCCTCGCGTGCCAGCGCATTCGCCCGGTTGTAGTCGGCGTCCGGGCTGTCAGAGCCCGCCCAGGTTTCGGCCGCAGCACCATAGTCGCCGGCCCGGTACTGGGCACTGGCACGCCAGTCCGGATCGTTGAAACGGTCAATCGCCTGTTTTGGGTCCTGCTTGATCAGCGCTTCACCTTTCTGATCGGGTCGTGTCCAGAGATCGTGCCAGTCAAAGGCCATC
>JAWVWU010000263.1:0-4301 GCA_033723595.1 Marinobacter sp.
ACCTGGGGAACTTCCTGCCGGGACGGGTGACCCGGCGTGGGTGCGGCGGCGGCCCGGGTTACCTGTTCGACATTGGCGGCATCCCAGCCGGCTCCCATGCCGAAACCAATCAGCACCGACAGCGCGACCAGCGCGGTGGCCGACCAGCGCCAACGCGGCCGCAAAGGGCCTTGCTGTTCAACGGCCTCGGAGGCCGAATCAGCCGGTGACGCGCCACTCAACTGGCGCCGGACAGCCCGGGAGACATCGACCGCCGCACCGGCACCGCTGGCATTATCGTGCATCAGGTCCCGGAGACGCTGCCATCGTTGCCACTGCGTACTCACTTGATCGCGCTCGGGACTGGCCAGCAGCCGCCGAACGGCCAACTCGTCTGCCTCATCATCCATCATTGCAGACAGTGTTTCTCTGAGACGATCATCCATCCGTTGCCATCCTCACTAATTCTGCCGTCTGTTTAACAGACCTTGCCAGCGCTTGACGGGGTGATTCAGTGCGCATCGAGTATCGGCCCCAGCTGACGTTCCACCGCGTCCCTGGCTCGAAATATCCGGGACCGGACCGTGCCGATCGGACACTCCAGGATTTGCGCAATCTCCTCGTAACTCAGCCCGTCGTATTCCCGCAACAGAAAAGCACTGCGTAGCTCTTCCGGCAAGGCGCCAATCGCGTCCTGTAAGGCCGACTGCACCTGATCACGCTGCAGCAGTCGCTCCGGCGAGTCCTGACTTCTGAGACGCCCACCGGTGTCAAAGTTTTCCGCATCCTGCACGTCGGCCGTGGCCTGGGGTCGCCGGCCCGAGAACTCCAGATGATTTTTGGCGGTGTTGACAGCGATCCGGTATATCCAGGTGTAGAACGCGCTGTCACCACGAAATCGGTCAATCGCCCGGAACGCCTTGATGAACGTCTCCTGGGTGAGATCACGTACGTCCTGGTGATCGTTGAGGTAGCGCCCGATAATGGACGCTACCCTGGCCTGGTACTTGATGACCAGCAGGTCAAACGCGCCGCGGTCGCCATGCTGCACCTTGCGAACCAGTTGCAGATCAGTCTGGCTGTCGTGGGTTGCCTCGGGACGGTTGTCAGAGTCCACATTCATCGTCGGTGCGCCAGGCCTTGCCCGCCTGAGGGCTTCACGGCCGGACAGTGGGCAATCGGTGATCATAATGGTGCCATCGCGCTGTTCTCCGGTCGACCGGTTGCCCGCATCGCAAGACGTACATCCCGTTCGCCCGAATAGACAGCAGAGGCAAAGTTTAGTTCAATACAGGTCCACATTATGGCCCGCGACAACGACTTGATGCCACAATCTTACGAATACGATGTACTCATCATCGGTAGCGGTGCTGCCGGCCTGACCGTAGCCCTGAACCTGCCCGAACACCTGAATGTCGCCGTTATCAGCAAAGGCCAGATTACCAGCGGCGCTACGCTCTGGGCCCAGGGCGGCATCGCTGCCGTCCAGGACCAGGAAGACTCGATCGACGATCATATCCGGGACACACTGAACTCGGGTGCGGGGCTGTGTCACGAGGACGCGGTCCGTTTTACCGTTGAGCACGGACGCGAGAGCATCGAATGGCTGGTGGAAAACGGCGTGAACTTCACCCGCGACGAGCAGGCGAGGCTGCACCTGACCCGCGAGGGCGGCCACAGTCATCGCCGTATTATCCACGCCGCCGATGCCACCGGCCACGCCGTGTCCAGCGCACTCAGTGCCAGTGCGGCCAGCCGCGACAACATCGCGCTGCTGGAAAACCGGGTTGCGGTGGATCTGATCACCCACCGCAAACTGTCGTTACCGGGCAATCGGTGCGTCGGCGCCTACGTGCTCAATCTCAGCGACAATCATGTGGAGCTTTTCCGCGCCCGGTTCGTGGTATTGGCAACCGGCGGTGCCAGCAAGGTCTATCGCTACACCAGTAATCCGGATGGCGCCTCCGGCGATGGCATCGCCATGGCATGGCGGGCCGGGTGCCGCGCGGTCAATATGGAGTTCAACCAGTTCCACCCGACCTGTCTTTACCACCCACACGCCAAGTCTTTTCTGATTACCGAGGCGATCCGTGGCGAAGGCGGTCATCTGTTGCTGCCGGACGGTTCGCGATTCATGGACCGCTTCGACAGTCGCGGCGAACTGGCACCACGTGACGTGGTCGCCCGGGCCATTGACCACGAGATGAAGCGCCTCGGGGCGGACTGCCTGTACCTCGACATCAGTCACAAACCCTCCGACTTTATCCGTCACCATTTCCCCACGATCTATGAGAAGTGCCTGTCGTTCGGGATTGATATTACCCGCGAGCCGATTCCGGTGGTGCCGGCGGCACACTACACCTGCGGCGGCATACAGACCGATCAGGCCGCGCGCACCGATGTCAACCAGCTGTATGTGGTCGGCGAGGCGGCTTTTACCGGGCTCCACGGTGCCAATCGTATGGCCAGCAACTCGTTGCTCGAGTGCCTGGTATACGGACGCGCGGCCGCCGCCGATATCGCCGCTCAGGACGCCGATATTCCATCGCCACCGCCGGTGGCCGACTGGGACGAGTCCAAGGTGCGCGACTCGGATGAAGACGTCGTCATTTCTCACAACTGGGATGAACTCAGACATTTCATGTGGGACTACGTGGGAATCGTGCGCACGTCCAAGCGATTGCAGCGCGCCAAACATCGGGTCGACTTGCTGTCTCGCGAGATCGGCGAGTTCTACAGCAATTACCGGGTCTCCAGCGATCTGCTGGAATTGCGCAACCTGGTCACTGTCGCCGACCTGATTATCTGCTCGGCGCTTCAACGCAAGGAGAGCCGGGGCCTGCACTACACCCTGGACTACCCGGGGCTGAACCACGAGGCCCGCGATACCGTATTGATGCCGACCAGTTTCCACACATCGACCCCCTGATCGTTTCCACAGAAACGATCACCGCAAGTCACAAGCGCACAAGCGAGAGAGCCCATGGATAGCAATATCGAATTCAATCGCCTTTACTGGCACAGTCGCCGGGGTATGCTCGAGCTCGACGTTCTGCTGATACCCTTTCTGGAAGAGGTCTACCGCACCCTGCCCCGGGACGACCAGGTTCGCTATGAAAAGCTGTTGACCTGCGAAGACACGGATATCTGGCAATGGTTCATGCAGCGCGGAAAGCCGGACGACCCGGACCTGCAGCGGATCGTCGACATGATTGTAAGCCGTGCTCAACCGGATTGATGTCCCCCTCGCCAAATCAACCCTGGCCGGCCTGATTGGCGCTGCGCCCTGGTTTGTGCTGGCGCTGGCCGCCATCGCACTGGGCCTGATCCAGCATCCGCTTCTGGCATTGTTCTGCCCTCTGGCGATGGTCGGCGGAGTCCGCCAGTTCCGGGTGAGCGGGCGGCTGCAATATGCCAACTCGGTAACCCGGCTGTCTGCCAGTGCGGAGGGGCTGTGCGTACAGTTCAACGACGGCCGCGAAGCAGCCGTCAGGGTCAGCGCCGACAGCCGCCTGTTCGCCCGACTTGCGATCTTGAAACTGAGGCCCACAGACACCACTGTAAAGCCAGCACTGGTCATCCTCGTCGACCCGGGACACGGCCTGAGCGCGAACGTGGATCCGGCCGCTTTCCGCCGGCTACGAGTCTGGCTTCGGCTGGCTCTGCCGGAAACGGACCCGGATCGCGTCACCGTATCATCCTGAACTCGCCCGGGCCGACGACCACCTTCTACCCAGGAGATCTTTATGCCGGACCGAGCATCTGATCAACCGACCGCTCAATCACCGCTGCCTGACGACGGTTATGCGACCCTGAATCGCTGGGTGGTCATCCGGGTCAGCGGCCCGTCGACGGACACCTTTCTGAACGGCCAGCTCAGCCAGAGCCTGGATGATGTAACCGCCACCTTCTCGCCCCGCGCTGCCGCCTGTACGCCCAAGGGCCGCAGCTATGCGCTGACCCGGCTGGTGCGTGACGGCGACGACGTGTTGCTGACGCTGCCGGAGTCGCTGGCTGACAGCGTTATGGCTCATCTGAACAAGTTCCTGATGCTGTTCAGAGGGACGACGATGACCGTTGATTCCTCGGCACGTATTCTCGGGCTGTTCGGCACGGCATTGGCCGAACGCTGGCTTGCGGGCGCCGCGGCGAACCTGGCAGTGCCCGGGATGACCGCGGCCGTTGGACCGCACCGTCTGATTCGGACTGAGGACACCGCCGCGGGTACGACACGCTTCGAACTCTGGCTCAACGGCCCGCTATCGTCGGCGGACACTGACCGCCTCAGTGGCGCCACCGAACATCGCGAAGCGGATTGGGAG
>JAWVWU010000264.1:0-4297 GCA_033723595.1 Marinobacter sp.
CAGAGTGACCAGGGCGGCAAGTCCGACACTGGCCACCCCCACAAACGCACTGGCCGGCTCGCTCAGGCGACCGCAGGATAAAGACAGTATCAGCGTTCCGATCAAGGGCAGCAGGAACGTCAACGGTAGCAGCACAGAAACATCCATCATCCGTTCATCCTGCTGGCATTATCCAGATCCAGGGCGCCAAATCGCTGGAACAGCTGAATCAGCAGGGCCAGACCGACGCTGGCCTCGGCCGCCGCCAGAGTGATGACCAGAAGAAACATGACCTGTCCGTCGGGCTGGCCCCAGGCGGTACCGGCGACGATAAACGCCAGGCCAGCCGAATTGAGCATGATTTCGAGACTCATCAGCACGAACAGCATATTACGCCGGAACATCAGGCCGGCGAGCCCGAGTGCGAACAGTATGGCGGCCAGTGCCAGACCATGCTCCATGGGTATACCTGTCACCGTTCACCTCCTGTTTTGACATCGTTACTGCCCTTGCCTGCCGTGCGGCCCACGTGCGAGGCCGTTACCAGTGCCGCCAGCAACAGCATGGCCGCCAGTTCAACCACCAGTATCCAGGGGCCGAACAGCGTCATGCCCACGGCCTTCGCCGTCATCACCTCACCCTGGATAACCATGCCGCTGTCGCCCTGCCACATCTGCGTGAGCAACACGATCAACAACACCGCCGACAACAGCGCCGGGCCTGCCCAGGTACCGGGCTTCAACCACCGGCGTTCCTGAACCGCAGCCGTTTTGCCGACGTTCAGCATCATCACCACAAAGACGAACAGCACCATAATGGCGCCGGCGTAGACAATGATTTCAAGCGCCCCGGCGAACGGCGCACCAAGCGCGAAGAACACCATCGCCACGGCAATCAGTGAGATCACCAGATACAGCAGCGCGTGGACCGCGTTGGTTCCGGTGACCACCCCCAGCGTGGCCAGAATGGCCACCAGTCCACAAAGATAAAACGCAAGTTCCATAAATCGTGTCCGCTACTTGGCTCTTACTGTTCAGTGAATCAGGGCAACAGCGACTTCACATTGATCGGCTCATGCTCACTTTGCGCCTTGCCCTTGTCTTTCCCGGCGATCGCCATGCCGGCCACCTTGTAAAAGTGATAGTCGTGATCCTTGCCCGGTCCGTTGATCAAAAGATCGTCCTTCTCGTAGACCAGCTCCTGCCGGCGATACTCGCCAAGTTCGAAATCCGGCGTCAGCTGGATCGCCGACGTGGGGCAGGCCTCCTCGCACATACCGCAGAAAATGCAGCGAGAGAAATTGATCCTGAAAAATTCCGGATACCAGCGGCCATCGTCTTTTTCACCCTTCTGCAGGGAGATGCAGTCCACCGGGCAAGCCACCGCACAGAGGTTACAGGCAACGCAACGCTCTTCACCGTCCGGATCCCGGGTCAGCACGATCCGGCCACGATACCGGGGCGACAGATAGACCGACTCTTCCGGATAGTTCAGGGTCGCCCGCTTGCGGAACGAGTGCATGAAAACCATGCCGATGGTCCGCAGCAGTGACCAGGTTCCGGTAAACAGCCATTTAAGCATGTCAAACCTCTCCTTCAGGCGGGCGTATTGAGCAGAATCACCGCGCCGGTGACCAACAGGTTAATCAACGTCAGCGGCAGGCAGATCCGCCAGCCGAAGCTCATCACCCGGTCATAGCGCGGCCTCGGTAACGACGCCCGCAACAGGATGAACAACATCAGGAAAAACCCGGTCTTGATGGCAAACCAGATGATCGGCGGCAGCCAGGGCCCTTGCCAGCCGCCAAAAAACAGCGTCACGATCAGGGCCGAAACCAGCACCATCCCGACATACTCGCCGATGAAGAACATCCCGAATTTCATGCTCGAGTATTCCACATGGTAGCCGTCCGCCAGTTCCTGTTCCGCTTCCGGCTGATCGAACGGATGACGGTGGGTAACCGCAATACCGGCAATCAGAAAAGTACAGAACCCGAAGAACTGCGGCACGATGAACCACACATCAGACTGTGCCGCGACGATATCACGCATGTTGAACGAGCCGGTCGTGGCGACAACCCCCATTAATGCCAGCCCCATGAATACCTCGTAGGACAGGGTCTGGGCGGACGCCCGCATAGCCCCGATCAGCGCGTACTTGTTACCACTGGCCCAGCCGCCGAAGAGCACCGCGTATACATTGATGCCGGCCATGGCGAAAAAGAACAGCAGCCCGATATGCAGGTCCGCAATGCCCCAGCTCGGTGTAACCGGGATGATCATGAACGACAGCAACAGGGAGGCCATGGCGATCGCGGGTGCGAGGATGAACAGACGCCGATCTGCAAACGGCGGGATCCAGTCTTCCTTGAAGAAGATCTTGATCATGTCGGCGATCAGTTGCAGTGAGCCGAACGGACCGACCCGGTTGGGGCCATAGCGATCCTGCCAAAGGCCCAGCAGGCGGCGCTCCACCACGGTCATCACGGCGCCGAGCAACACCGCTGCCAGCAGAATGACAATGGCCTGGGCGACGGCAATGACGATGGCAATGACCTGCGGCGTAAACCAGCTCATGACTGTGCCTCCCTTCGACTGACCAAGGCCCCCATGCCGCCGAAGAGCCAGGGTCCTGCGCCAGCCGGTACGCCGACCAGACCGCTCACCAGGCTTGGATCTAGACGCAAAGGCAGGTTGAGCTGTTGACCGGCAAAGGACACCACCAGCTCGTCCCCGTCGTTGACCTTCAGCTGTTCTGCCGATGCCGGTGACAGCGTGATGGCTTCGGGTGCTGCCCGCTCATTGATCGGCGCCGCCCGGGATGACGTTTCCTCACCGCCAAACAGACGGGGTAGCACCAACAACTGCCACTGCCCCGGCTCGACAGAGGTCGCCGATGGAATGTCTCCGGCGTAGTCGTATGCGCCAGGCTGGTAACGCAACAGTCGCACACCCGGGTCGCCGGCCCGCAGGTGTCCGCCCACCTCATCGGTGAATTTGTTCCAGGCCTGTGGCGAGTTCCAGCCCGGCGCCCACGCGAAGGCAACGTCCCGACGGGGCTGGTCAAAACCGTTGTAGCCTTCCATGGAGAACGCAAACTGGGTATCGACGTCCTGAGGCGTGCGCGGCTCGCTGACCGACAGATTGGCCCGCATTGACGTGCGGCCACTGTAGCGGTGAGGCTCGCGGGCCAGTTTCACGCCGTGAACCCGGTAATCCGAGCCCTCGGACGCGTTCACAATGCCGGCCAGTTGCGGATAGGCATCGGCGCAGGCACGGGTCACGGCATCCAGCTCGATGTCCGCAGACGGATGCCGTTCAAGGCTGATGCGTAGCGCGTGCAGCCAGCGCCAGCTTTCATGAATGCGGGTTTCCGGCCGGATGTAGGACGAGTCGTAGACCTGGAAAAAGCGTTGGGCCCGGCCCTCCAGGCTGACCAGCGTGCCGTCGCCTTCGGCGAAACTGGCAGCGGGCAGAACCAGATTGGCCCGCTCAACCGTTTCAGTGCGCTGGTGGTCAATGACCACGATGGTCTCGGCCTGGTCAAGCGCCCGGTGCACGGTCTCGGGCGGCAGACGCCGGGCCAGATCATTTTCCAGAATCACCACGGCATCGGCACGACGCGCCTGCAGTTCATCCAGAGCCCACTCCAGGGGCTGGCCGCCGATCAGTGCAAGCCCGGTGCTGTTGGCTTCACGCCGCACCAGCAGCAGGCCACCCGCCCGGGCACGGCGGGCCAGAGCCCGGGCCACATTGCCAGCCGCGTTGAGCACGGCGAGCGATCCCAGCGAGCCGCCACTGATCACCAGGGGCCGCTGCGCGCCCAATAACGCGTCGGCAATCTGGCGGGCCGCGGTTTCTGTGTCCGCATCGAGTCCTTCAACCGCAGGCGCCGAAGGGTCAATCAGGTGCGCCACAGCAAAGCCAAGACGGGCGATGTCGTCCGGCGACAGGGTCCAGCTGTCACGGGCGATTTCATCCAGTCCGGTCGCGGTCGGATAGGCATTGAACAGAGGATGATACTGATCCTGACCAAGCTTCTTGACCGCTTCGGCGTTCCAGCCCGGCACCTGTCGCCCGGCCGCAATGTCCTCGCGCCTGGCCAGCACGGCCTGCCTCACGGACAGCCCGACCCGGGCCGCACTCTGGATCAGATCTTCCCCCAGGACGAACACCGCGTCGTGGGATTCCACATCCCGCAGGGTCGGGGTCTCCAGACCCGAGGTCTGGTTGAGCCGGGTCATCAGGTCAAGACAGGCCTGCTCATCGGCATTGATGCCGGTGGAGAAGTTGCTGGCACCGACCAGTTCCCGCAGCTG
>JAWVWU010000265.1:0-4278 GCA_033723595.1 Marinobacter sp.
AGCGGGGACCACCCGCACCGAATAGCGGGTTCGGTGATGACCCGTATCGCCCTGCCGGAACGCACTGACGATGCCCTGAATCCTGCGCTGTATCTCACCGTCCTGAAAAATGGTCAGCTCAGCGGCCTGGTCGAGAACGTCCGCCACCGTAACGTCGGGGGACCGACTGGCCAGCTCAATATCGAGCACAAACGTATCGGAAAGTTGTTCAGTCAGGGTGAATTCGGCGACGCCGAAGGTATCAGGCGCTAGTACGCCAATACGGGCTGCGAATTGCAGGCCGGTGGGCTGAGACATGAGGGCATCCTTGCATGTTGGCCAAAGTCCTGGCTGGCACAGACTCCGGGCGGCTCGCTCTGAAATCCGTCGCTTCCTGCGAGGGATTGAAGATCAGACCCAAATGTTATCGGGAATCCCGAGGCACTGCAATTGCCCATCCGTGGGCCTCTCCCGCCAGGCTGACACTCAGTGGTGGTGGAGTGGCAGGTTGGTGCGGTCCGGATGTGGTGGCGAGCCTGACCGTGAAGCGGAGAGTCAGGACCGCGCCAGGCAGCGAATCGCGGCCGCCGCGGCGGAGGTGCGGTTTTCCACATTCAATTTGCGGAATACCTGCTCCAGGTGCTTGTTCACGGTGCGCGGGCTCATATCCAGAATCTGGCCGATTTCACGGTTGGTCTTGCCGTTGGCGATCCAGAGCAGCACGTCGGCTTCACGCACGGTGAGCTGGAAGCGCTGGCGCAGGGCGACAGTGGCGGCCCCTGGGGTCTGGATATCGTTCAGGCGTAACAGGTATTCGCGATCGTCCACCAGGGCGAGAAATTCAACACTCAATGGCTCGGCCAGCCAGTCCAGCGTCAGGTTGTGGCCGTTGTCGGGTTTGCGGGCGAGCCAGCCGGCCAGCGTTCGAGCCAACTCGGCCGGCTGGTCGTCCGCCAGGCCGCCGGCCTTTTTGAGGCGCTGATGAACCTGCGGTGTCGCCCACAGCAGGGTGCCGTCACCGTCTACCGCAAACAGCGCCTGACCGGTGGTATCTAAGGCGGTGCGGGCGCTCTGGGTCATGCGGGCGTTGGCCAGGTGAACGTTCATGCGCGCGATCAGTTCGTTGGGGGTGATCGGCTTGGTGGCGTAATCCACGCCGCCGGCGCTGAGGCCCATGACCACGTGCTCGGTGTCACTCAGACCGGTCATGAAGATGATGGGCACGTCCGTCAGGTCGGGGTTCTGTTTGAGTTGTCGGCAGGTCTCGAACCCGTCCATGTTTGGCATGATGGCATCCAGCAGGATGATATCCGGCGCGATATTTCGGGTGATGGTCAGGGCCTGGGCACCTTCCAGTGCCACCAGCACGGTCATGCCGGCCTCTTCCAGCACGTCACTGATCATGCGGATACTGTCGATGTCGTCGTCCACCACCAGAACGACGGTGCGTTTCGGCTCATGGGCACTCATAGTGGGTTCCCTGTAGCAGTTCCAGAATTTTGTCGAACTGAAAATCGTTGGTGAGTTGGGTCAGTTGGTGAATGAACGTGTCGTCCGCCCGGGACGACCGATGCAGGTCGTGCAGCGCTTCCAGCAGGCCCTTGCGGTGCCCGATGGCGGCCAGTTTCTGCAGCGCCTGCAGGCTGTCGGCGTCGGGCAGGGTGGTCTCGCTCATTGCAAGCAGCGGTTCCTGGGCGGGCAGCTCCGGCACCGGCTGATAACGCCAGTTCAGCTTCAGGCACTGGCCGATGCGATCCAGCAGCAGGTTGAGGCGGACCGGCTTGACGATGTAGCCGTTATGCAGGTCGGGCTGCTCGGGTTGGTGATGGCCTTCACTGGCGTCTGCGGACACCATGATCACCGGCAGCGCATGATTACCCTCGCGAAGTTCGTGAAGAATCTCCCAGCCGCTGCGACCGGGCATGGAAACATCCAGCAGCAGCAGGTCAGGGTGGTGGCGCTCAACCTCGGCAATGGCTTTCAGTGCATTGTCGGTTTCGAGTACATCAAACCCGAGAGGCGCCAGCATGGCCCGGATCAGCTGACGGTGCGAGGCTTCATCGTCTACCAGTAGAATCCGCTGGCGCGGTCCCTGGTAGCCATAGATCGTGCGGGCCGGCGTGTTCACTGATTGTGGTCGCGACCGGCTGACGCTGGACAGCATCAGGCTGGCCTTGAATGTGCTGCCCTGGCCCGGGTGGCTTTCCACCGCGATATCGCCGCCCATAATCTCGGTGAGCAGGCGGGTGATGGTCAGCCCCAGACCCGTGCCGGTCTGGCTGGAGCCCGGGGTACGGACCCGCTCAAACGGCCGGAAGATGCGTTCGAGGTTATCGGGCGCAATGCCCTCGCCGGTGTCCCGGACAGTGAATTCGGCCACCTGGCTCCGGTAGCGAAGGCTGAACAGCACCTCCCCCTTTTCGGTGTACTTGATGGCGTTGGACAGCAGGTTGATGAGGATCTGCCGCAGGCGTTTCTCATCGGTGCACACAAACTCGGGCAGATACGCCGGCCCCTGATAGGTAAAGCGCAGGCCCTTCTCCTCGGCCTGTAGACGGAACATGTGCACCAACTGATCCATCAGCAGATCCATGCGCACCTCATCCCGATGCAGGTCGAGACGGCCGGCCTCAATCTTGGAGATATCCAGCAGGCCTTCGATCAGATCCGCCAGGTATTCGCCGCTGCGTCGGATCACGCCCAGCGCGTCTTTGCGGTGTTCGGGGATCTGCGCGTCGTTTTCCAGCAGTTGGGCGTAGCCGAGAATGGCGTTCAGCGGTGATCGCAGCTCGTGACTGATGCCGGTCAGGTAGCGGCTCTTGGCATCGTTGGCTGCCTCCGCGTGCTCCTTGGCCTGCTGCAGGGCCTGGTCGGTCCGCTCGTGGGCGACGATCTCCTCCATCAACAGGCGGGTCTGGCGGTCGGATTCTTCCTCGGCGACCATCCGGCTCTCGTGGGCCAGTACAAAAAGCCAGATCACCACGCCAGTGATGATCACCAGAATGAAAAACACCTTCCACAAAATCGCCGCCAGGAACAGCGCCGAGGCTTCGTCAGCCACCGGTGTGCGAAAGTAGATAATCGACAGCAGCATTCCGGAAATGCCGTTGATAACCAGCAACAGGGTCAGAAAATGACCGATGCGGGAATTGAGGCTGGGCATCATCCGGGCCGGGATGAATTTGCTGAATACCACCCGCATCTGATCGGCATAGCCAGCGCCGGGTTTGCAGAAATCGCCACAGCGCGCATCCAGCGAGCAGCACAGGGAACAGATGTTGCCAGCATAGGCGGGGCAGTGGGTGACATCCTCCACCTCGAAGCGATGCTCACAGATGCAGCAGCTCACGAGGCCTTCCTCGGCTTCGATATGCACTGGCGGACGGGCGATGTAATAGCGTCCTTTGGTGCGCCAGGCGATCAACGGTGCAATCACCAGGGCCGCGGCCAGAGTGATGAAGTGAGAGAGGGCTTCGGCCGCCGCCCCGAACATCCCGGCACGGCAGAGAATGCCGATCACCGAGGCCAGCACCATCGCGCCCACGCCGACCGGGTTGATATCAAACAGATGTGCCCGCTTGAACTCGATGTGGCGAGGGCTGAAGCCCAGCGGTTTGTTGATCACCAGGTCCGCGACCAGCGACCCCACCCAGGCAATGGCGACGATGCCATAGAACCCCAGGGTTTCCTCGAGCGCCCGGTAGACGCCCAGCTCCATCACCAGCAGCGCGATGGCCACGTTGAACACCAGCCAGACGACCCGGCCCGGGTGGCTGTGGGTGAGGCGGGAGAAGAAGTTCGACCAGGCAATGGAGCCGGCATAGGCGTTGGTCACGTTGATCTTGACCTGGCACAGAATGACAAAAATACCGGCGATCGCCAGTGACGCACTCGGTGAACTGGTGAGGTAGCTGAACGCCACCAGGTACATCTGCGTCGGATCGGCCGCCTGGGCGAAGGGAATGCCGTAGCTGAGTGCCAGCACCGCCAGAAATGAGCCGGCCAGGATTTTCAGCATTCCGATGATGATCCAGCCCGGGCCGCCAGCGATCACCGCCGCCCACCAGCGCAACCGCTGTCTGGGCCTGGGCTCGGGGATGAAACGCAGGAAGTCCACCTGCTCGCCGATCTGGGCGATCAGCGAGAACATCACCGCCGAGGCGGTTCCGAACATCAACAGGTTGAAGCCGTCGCCGCCGCCGAGCGCGTAGCCCTGAAAACTGGTCCAGTTCTGCACGGCACTGGCATCCTGATACAGGATGAAAACAAAGGGCAGCAGCTGCAGGCCAATCCACAGTG
>JAWVWU010000266.1:0-4275 GCA_033723595.1 Marinobacter sp.
GCCCGCGCCGTTTCTTCCATGGGCGTTTCCGGGTCTGGCCAGTGAATCTGGTAGATGTCGATGTGATCCGTCTGCAAACGGCGCAGTGAATCCTCGACCTCCCGCTCGATCCTTGCAGCCGAGGCGTCGCGCCAGACCTTGCTGTGGTCTGGCGACCAGTTCATGGCGACCTTGGTTGCCAGCGCAACCTTGTCTCGCCGGCCGCCGGCGAGCGCTTTTCCCACGATTTCTTCCGAGCGGCCAAAGCCGTAGACCGGTGCGGTATCGACCAGACCGACGCCCTTGTCGATCGCCGCATGGATGGTGTCGATGGACTGGGCTTCATCGGTTCCGCCCCACATCCAGCCACCAATGGCCCAGGTACCCAGGCCAACGGGTGTCACCTGTATATCGGTGTTGCCAAAACGACGGGTCTCCATGATGCCTCCTGTGTCGGTGAACAGTGTCATTCGCTCCCTACACACTGCGATCACGGGGACCCGATCTCAAGGGTTTCTGACGATTCCGTAATTTTGCATCACGGCACGATCGCCTCAGGACAGCATCGAGACCGTGAGGTAAAGCATGATCGCAACCTGCACGATGAACAGCGTGGCCCTGAGAAGAATCAGCGGCAGGCTGGTGCCGATCAGGTGGACGATGCTCTGGCCGAACCGGGCATAGATGAAAACGCCGGCGACGCTGTCCACCACCGCACTCTGGTTAGTGACGACACCGATCAGCACCAGCGCGGCAAACAGTGGAAGATTTTCCAGACAGTTCAGATGCGCGCCCTTGGCACGCACCAGGATGGCCGGATCATCCACCGGTTCTCCACGTTCCCAGTGATTGGCGGACTTCTTGCCAAGCAGTATGGGCGGCACCCGGACACCGGCGTAAGAGAGTGCCAGCAGGAGGGTCCAGCCGATAAACAGCAGCAGGGCGGTAATGCCAGTCATGGTGTTTTCTCCAGAGGTTATTGATTGAGTGTTTGCTGGTTCCGTTATTCGGCCAGCCCGCGCAAGCATAGCTCATAAAACCGAACAGGCTGCGAGATCGGGAGAATCTTTCTGCACTCCGGACAGCCTGCGCCGGTTCTGCCCCGCGACCGGCGGCGCGTGCTGGCGGCCTGGCGAATCCGGGATGCAGCCTCGTGCCGTCTTCAATATGAGTGGCAGATAACCTTGTCCGGCGGCAAGCAGAGGTGTTAATTTGTGACCAGGTTATCAAAATAACAGCGGTCGCCCTGAGACGCCCTAGGCGTCTGTGATCCCGGCTCGACACTGTTTCCGTTTGAGGGGGTACGTGCTATTACCGCGACGACAGAGCAATCCGCAGAGCGTGCGGCCAAGTCAGAAGCCATCCATTCGCTGGAGCCGCTGGTTGAAAAACTCATGGCACGGCATCTGGAGGACCGGCGTCTGTGGATGCCCAGTGACTTCATGCCAGCCAGCGAACAAATGACCGACGCCCAGGAGAAAGACCTGGCCGATCTGCCAGACCGCGTTCGGGGCATGCCCGATGCGGTCCGGGTCTCGCTGGCGCTCAATCTGCTGACCGAGGAAGGCCTGCCACACTTCCACCGATTGCTGGCGGTTTATATGGGCAGTGAAAACGCCTGGTCCCGCTGGAACTTCATGTGGACCGCGGAGGAAGACCGCCACGGGGCAGTGCTGCACAACTACGTGCGTGATGCGCGACTGTTTGACATGAGGGCGTTTGAGGACCTCCAGTACCAGTACCTTGAAGCCGGGTTCGATCCGCAGTGGCATTACGATCCCTATCAACTGTTGGCGTACACCAGCCTTCAAGAGCGGGCGACGCAATCAGCGCACGCCAACACCGGCAAGCTCGCGGCCAAGTATGAACCGACCATCCAGCGGATTCTTGGCCACATTGCGGCCGATGAACAGCGTCATTTCCGGTTCTACCGGGACGCCTTCCGAGGTCTGCTGGAAATCGATTCCACCCGGGCGATGGAGTCGGCGTTGAAGGTGATGCCTCGTCTGGCAATGCCGGGCCATAACATCGCCGGCTACGTTGATATGGCGGAAGTCGTCCGGCGGTCGAACATTTATGGCCCCCGGGACTATCGTAAAGTGGTATCTGAATGTCTGGATGCCTGGGGCATCGCGGACCTGACGCCGGACGATGCGGCCGGCCGCGAAGCCCAGGATAAAATGATGGCGGTTCCGGAGCGCCTGGATAAGCTGGCGGAGATTCTGGAGCGTCGGACCAAGAGTAAAAGCTTTTCGTTCGATTTTATTTATCGGCGTGGTCTGGATTTCGAGTAGGACAGTCTCCGGTGTCCGGTTCGCAGACCGACACCGGATCGCCACGGCGAATCTGGCCTCCCTCGAGAACACGGGCGGTGATGCCGCCATGACCCCGTAATGAGTTATAGCCGCCCGGTCCGAACAGGGTCTCCATTTTGGAGCACGGGTGGCACAGTCCCGTCATTTCCAGCATCACCTCGCCGATCCTGAAACAGCGCCCCTTGAGGGCGAGCAGATTCACTCCGCTGACGACCAGGTTGCGGCGGATCAGTCCGGGGTCGGGCGTGTCGCGGTGCAGCAGGGATCCGATCACTGGCAGGTGCTCGGCCTGAATCAGGGTCACCTGGCGCTTGCTCTGCGGGCGACCCCGGAAGCGGTCACCCTCAAGGCCGAGCCCGGGCTCGACCCGGGCGCTGTCGCAAGCCACCATGGGTTCGCCCCGACCCGGGCGCAGGCCGATCCAGGTCAGGGTGCCGGTCTGGGGCAGGGTCTGCATCAGTTCGTTCAGGGTCGGCGTCGTCATCAGGGCATTCCGGGTAGTGTCTGGCTTATGGCGCGAGGCCGGTCACTCCTCGAGTATATACGCGGTCTTCTCGAGACTGTTCTCTTCCTCGTCAACGAACCGGAACAGATTCCAGCCAATACGAACCATATCATAGCTGTTCAGGCGCTGGCGGCCGTCGATGCGGACATCGTTGATGAACGTGCCGTTGGTGCTGTTTTCGTCCGTGATGTAGTAGTCAATCGTGCCCTCCAGATAGGCATTTTTCTCCGCATCAATCCGGGCGTGGTGGCCGCTGACGGAGATCTCGTCAATCTGCAGGTCGTTATCCGGGCGGCGCCCGATACGGGTGGTCGGGCCATTCAGTTCGAAGGTGTTAACCACGACGTTATCGACCAGTTGTGACAGCGCAGCCATCGTAAGTCTCCTCAGCGGACAGGGCGATCAGTCGCCCAGTTGAATAAGAACCACAGACACATTGTCCGACGCCTCGTTGTCGAGACTGGTGTCCAGCAGATGTTGGGCCTGGTCGGCCAGTGACTGACGGTTCGCCAGCAAATCCGGCCAGGTTTCGTCGGGCACGGCGCCTGTCAGGCCGTCGGAGCAGAGAATCAGCCGGTCTCCCGTGGCCATGGTCAGGCTGGTCAGGGTGGCCGGCGCGTCATCCGCTGACCCCAGCGCCCGGGTCAGCACATTTCTGAACGGTACCCGGGACGCGTCGGCCTCGTTGATCGAGCCATCCTCGATCATGTTCTGGACCACAGTATCGTCGCGGGTTTGGCAGGATAGATGCGGCCCGGACAGCAAATAGCAGCGAGAGTCTCCCAGATGGGCAATGTGTGCCCGGTCACCCCGTACCCAGGCCAACACGACGGTTGTGCCCATTTTGTTCAGGCGTTCATCGCGATCGCGGGCCCGCCGAATCTGGGTGCCGGCCAGCGCAATGGCTGACTGGATCGATTCCGCAATGGTCTGGTCGTCCAGGTGTGGCTGGTCCAGTTCCGGCGCGAGGGACGCCATGAGCGTATCGACCGCCAGGCGACTGGCGATTTCACCGCCCTCGTAGCCGCCCATGCCGTCTGCGAGTATGCCCAACGCGCCGGTTCCCGACAGGTTGACCTGCCAGGCGATGCTGTCCTGATTGCTGGAACGCTTGCAGCCCTCGTGAGTCAGGCCGGTTGCCTTGAGCGCCATCAGGAGACCTCCCGCGTTGCTTCGCGAGCGGCAGCCCGTCGCAGCGCTTCGGCCATGGCCAGGGCGCTGGCAAACCGTTTCGAGGGCTCGCGCTGGATCGATTTGTTGATCAGTCGAACTACCGAATCCGGCAAGTCCGGACAGTACTCGCGGATGCTTTTGGGGCGTTTGTTCAGGATCTGATAGGTCAGGTTTGCCAGCGAGTCACCCTGGTACGGCGTCTCCCCGGACAGCAGCTTGTAGAGGGTGACACCGAGGCTGTAGATATCCGATGCGCCGGTGACTTTCTGCCCCTTGAGTTGTTCCGGTGACATGTAAAGCGGA
>JAWVWU010000267.1:0-4261 GCA_033723595.1 Marinobacter sp.
CAGGGCGTAGAGGGTTTCTATCAGGGCAAGACCGCCGATCTGATTGTGGCCGAAATGAAGCAGCACGACGGCCTGATTACCCTGGCCGACCTGCGCGACTACCAGCCGACCATCCGCGAACCCATTCACGGACGCTACCGCGGCTACGACATTTTCTCCATGTCGCCGCCCTCCTCCGGTGGCACCCACATCGTTGAAATTCTCAACATCCTGTCAGGCTACCCCATGGCCAGTTATGGTCATAATTCAGCCGCCAGTATCCACCGCATGGCCGAGGCCATGAAGCTGGCCTACGCAGACCGGGCGCGCTACCTCGGAGATACCGATTTTGTCGAGGTGCCACTCAAGGGACTGACCAGCCAGGCGTATGCGGACAGGCTGCGCAAAGGGATCGATCCGGACAGGGCCCGGCCGAGCGTCGAGATCAAGGCCGGCGATCCGGTCGGCTATGAAAGCAACGAAACCACACACTTCTCGATCGTTGATCGCTGGGGCAACGCCGTCGCCAACACCTACACCATCAACTTCAGCTATGGTTCGGGCATTACCGTGGCCGGCGCCGGTTTCCTGCTGAACAATGAAATGGATGATTTCAGTGCCAAGCCGGGTGTGCCGAATGCCTACGGACTGATCGGCGGCAAAGCCAACCGGGTCGAGCCCAACAAGCGCATGCTCAGTTCCATGTCGCCAACCATTGTCCGCAAGGACGGTCACAACTTCCTGGTCACCGGCAGCCCGGGCGGCTCCCGCATTATCACCACGACGCTGCAGGTCATCATGAACGTCATCGATTACGGCATGAACATCCAGTCCGCTGTCGCCGCGCCTCGCATTCATCATCAGTGGCTGCCGGATGAAATCCGCATTGAGCAGGGCATCAGCCCGGACGCGATCCGGATGCTGGAGCAGATGGGACACAAGGTCGTTACAGGGCCTGCCATGGGCGCGATCCAGAGCGTACTGATCGGTGATGACGGCACCCTCTATGGCGGTGCCGATCCGCGTCGCAGCACCTCCTCGGCAGAGGGTTACTGACCGGGCAAACCGGAGCGCCGGCGCGGCCTAAGCCTGACGCCACCGGTATACCACCAGCCCGGCCAGGGCCAGACTGGCAAATCCGGCACCGGCGACAAAGGTGATCGCCGGGCCAAACTGGCTCCAGAGACCGCCGGCAATGACACTGGCCAGCAGCAACGAAATGCCGCTGACCAGGTTGAACATGCCAAATGCCGTTCCACGCAGGTGATCCGGCGCGGCATCCGCCACCAGCTTGGCAAACAGCCCCTGTGTCAGCGCCATATGCAGTCCCCAGAGCGCGGCGCCGACCAATGCCACCACCGGCGTGGTGGCGGTCGCCAGAACCGCGTCAGAGATAATCAGTACAACCAGACCACTGGCCAGCAAGGAGCCGGGGCGGACCCGATCCGCCAGAATACCCGCGGGATAGGCAAACACGGAATAGACCACGTTCATGACGATCATGGTGATCGGTACCAGCGCAATCGCCAGTCCGACATCCTGGACCCGCAGCAGCAGGAACGCTTCACTGAAGCGGGACAGGGTGAAAAAACCGCCCAGCATCACAATCATCCAGTACTCGAAAGGCAACCGGGTCAGGCTTTGACGGTTGAACAGGATCCGGGACGTAGTGGTGGAAACCGGTCGCTCAGGCTCCTTGACTCCCACCGCCAGCAGCGCCACCGACAGAAAGGCCGGCAGAACGGCAATCCACAACACCAGCTTGATGTCACCGGCAAACAACGCCATGAAACCGACCGCCAGCAACGGTCCCAGAAATGAGCCGACCGAGTCCAGCGACTGCCGCAGGCCATAGGCCGCGCCCCGCAGCTTGAACGGAGTGATATCGGCAATCAGCGCATCCCGGGGGGCATTGCGAATCCCCTTGCCAATGCGGTCCACAAACCGGGCCGCAAACACCCAGCCAATGGTATTGGCCAGTGGGAAAAAGGGTTTGGTGATGGCACCCAGCCCGTAACCGATCAGCACCAGCAGCTTACGTTTTCGGACAAAGTCGCTGATAACCCCGGAAAACACCTTGGTAATGGCCGCCGTCGCCTCGGCCACCCCTTCCACCACCCCGATGGTCATCATCGACGCCCCCAGAACACTCGCCATGAACACCGGCAGCAGGCTGTGAATCAGCTCCGATGAAATGTCCATCAACATGGACACCAGGCCCAGAACCAGAATGCCGCGAGGCAAACGGCCTTCGGCAGGACCGGGGTTTAGCCGGGAATCGTCGTCAGGGGTATGACCGGACATGGCGAAAGAACCTGTTCAGGGGCCGGGATACACTCACACACCGTGAGAATTGCCCCGAAAAGGGAACCGTTATAAACCTTTTCAAACGAAGGCTCCAGCCCTGCTGGTGACAGCGTGCTCAATTGTCCCAATGGCTGGCGGGCACGCGCTGGAGGTGGATATGACTGATAAGGCGAATCGTCGGGCGGATGAGAAACTGAAAACTGCCGATAATAAACATCCAGACAGCGGCTTTTTCCATGGACGGGTACAGGAACAGCACACTGCCCACCAGAAACCAGAGCGCAATCAGAAAGTCATTGGCGATGCTGAGCGCTTCATAGCGTCGCCGGATGATCAGTTCCTCATCACCCAGTCGCAGGGTGAGCGGGTTGTCCATGGACGAGTCAGACATGGGTTTCCTCCCGTTTGATTGGGCCCGGCGCGAACGCCGGGCGGTAGGATGGCATCAGGCCGCTAACTGATCGGTACGAGCCGCCATGACGAAGTCATTACGGTGAAGACCACCAATCGCATGGGTCCACCAGCGGACCGTCACTTTGCCGTACTCCAGCAATATCGCCGGGTGATGATCCTCCGATTCGGCCAGATCACCCACCTTGTTGGTGAATGCCTGGGCTTCCGCAAAGTTCTTCAGCTTGAATGTGCGCTGGAGTTGCTGCTCGCCATCAAGCGTGACTACTTCCCACTGCGGAATGTCACGGAGCAATGTCTGCTGCTCGTCTGCCGAGACCAGCGGAGCGTCCTTATTGCAGGCTTCGCAGCTTTCCTCGTGGAGTTTGCTCATCGTGGTTCTCCTTTTTTTACGGGCGTGTGTTGTGTAACCGTGGTGACAACCGACGGTCATATCAAGGGGCCCGCGGATTAACGCCAGGTCACCTGCAGCCGGGGGGCATTCATCAGTCAACCAGAGGCGACCGTGGTTGAAATCAATCTGCTTTCAGAATACTGTATATTTAAACAGTATTTCGAGAAGCGTATGAGCGATTTACTCCAAAACCTGATTCATGACGCCCGGGTCTGGCAGGGGCATCAGCACCACAAGGCCCGGCACCACAATGAACCCACCGGCTTTGCCGCCCTGGATGCATCGCCCGGGCCCTCGGGCTGGCCCCGGGGGGCTCTCAGCGAATGCCTGCTGAATGATCACGGCATCGGCGAGCTGCAACTGGTACTGCCCCTGATACGTCGGCTGAGCCAGGCGGGCAAAACCGTGTTCTGGGTGAACCCGCCCCATACGCCCTATGCTCCGGCGCTGGCCCGTGAAGAAATCGCCCTGGATCAGGTTGTGATCATCCACACGAACAACGCCGACGACCTGCTCTGGACTCTGGAAAACTGCCTGCGTTCGCCCGTGACGGGGCTGGTGATGGCCTGGCCGGACAAACTGTCTTCCCGCGGCATACGGCGGCTGCAGCTGGCTGCCGAAGCGGGGAGCAATCTCTGCATCCTGTTCCGGTCGGCACACCATGCCCAACAGAGCTCCCCGGCCGCCCTGCGCCTGACCCTGACACCCGCTGCGCCCCATAAACTGGAGGTCAGCACACTGAAACGACGTGGGAGCTGGCCAGAGCCCCCCGGCATACTGGACATGCCAGGGCGAACCGGCATCAGCACACACCGTGACAGCACGATACCGGCGCATGTCATTCAGGGTCCCTGGCCTGGGCCGACCACGGATCCACAGCAGACCCGCGAATAAATCACACCGGACTCCAGGAATCACCGTCATGCTGTGGCTGTATCTGCACTTCCCGCACCTGTTGCTGGACCATCTCCAGCGCTCCCGCAAGGAAAGGAGCGCGATGGTGGTGATTACCGAATCCGGTCAGCATGTCCAGCAAGCCTGTGCCCGGGCCCGGGAGCTGGGTATCGAGCCGGGACTTCGCCTGAAAACCGCCCTGAGCCTGGCCAGCGAGCTGGCAACGGTGCAGGCCGATCCGGAGCGGGAGCGACTGATCCTCACCCAGCAGGCTCG
>JAWVWU010000268.1:0-4255 GCA_033723595.1 Marinobacter sp.
GGATGCCAGCGGGCCCGGAAACTGACCGCCGGCATTGTTGACCAGCCCGGCAAGACTGCCGTGTTCGGCAATAATGGCGGCCACCGTGTCCCTGACCGGGCCCTCTTCGCGAATGTCGCAGACATGGGCGGACGCAATACCGCCATCGTCCGTAATTTCGGCTGTCACTCGTTCGAGCTTGTCGGCCTTGCGGCCAACCAGCGCCACGCGGGCACCCAGCGAGGCCAGTTCGTGGGCGGTACACCGGCCGATACCTGAGCCGCCGCCGGTGACAATGAACGTCTGGCCGATGAACAGTCCAGGCCGGAGGATGGAGTGGTAGCTCATGACTGGGATCCTTTTCGGGGTGCGCTTTCAAGCACCGATCGCGCTATGGGGACGGGTATTTCAAGCAGTTGCTGGGCGAAGGCCTTGCCTTGCGGATCAATTCTCAGGCTGGCAACACCGCCGCCGCCCAGGCTGTGATACAGCATGAAGTTGAACGCGTTCAGCCCGGGCAGTGGCCAGCGGGCAACACGACCGTGTTGCGGGTCCAGGGTGTGCCGCATCCAGTCAGCGACCCGACTTTCGGTCAGCTCCGCGGCGATGTAGGGAAGGTACTCGGGGCGTCGGGCGATGACGCCGATGTTGCTGTGGTCGCCCTTGTCACCGCTGCGAGCCCAGGCCAGTTCCACCAGGGGAACGGTGGTGTCGGTCTCGGGGCGGCTGTCCGGCGCCGGCGGAATGGGGGCCAATTCAGGCTCTGTCCGCTCGCCCGGCAGGACCGGGACGGGAGTCGCCTCGCCGCCGAGGTCGACGCTCACCGCTAGTCCGGTTTTGGGAACCAGGCATGAAAACAGACGGATTTTCGGCCATACCGTGGGCCGGCCGCCGACAATGCCGGTAATGCCCGGAGCCATGCCGGTGGCGGCCTGGGCGATCTCCCGTGAGAACAGTACCAGCGCCTTTTTGTCGGGGTGCGCGACGCTGATCTTGACCACCACTTCGCGACTCTGTGCAGCCCGGCTATGCTCTCCGTAGGTGGCCTCTGAGCCGAGCAGTTCCACGCTGGTGGCGGAATAGGGGGCCAGCCTGCGCTCGGCAAACAGCCGGCTGGTTTTGGCCAGAATAGCCCGGGCAACACAGTCCGCTTTGGCGCGGGCATCCAGACCGGCAAGCAAAAAGGTTGCGGTGCATTTATAACCGTCCGGCCAGGTGCCGGAGACTTTGTAGTCGCGGGTCGGCGCCTGGCCTCTGGCGCCGGTTACGGTGACCCGATCGGGACCGGATTCGGTCAGCGAGACGCCGGTGAAATCGCAGACCACATCGGGCAGGATATAGGCCCTCGGATCGCCAATCTCATACACCAGCTGCTCAGCGACCGTGCCTGTGGACACCTGTCCGCCGGTATCTGCCGGTTTGGTGATCACGAAATCGCCGTCGGCACGGACCTCCGCAATCGGGAAACCCATGTTGGCAAAACCGTCGGCGACAGCCTGCCAGTCGGTGAAATTGCCACCGGTAACCTGGGCGCCACACTCCAGCAGATGACCGGCGAGGCTGCCCTGGGCCAGCCGGTCGTAATCGTCCCAGTGCCAGCCAAACTCATGCACCAGTGGCGCCAGCACGAGGGCGCTGTCCGCGACTCGTCCGGTTATGACGATATCGGCGCCCCGTTCCAGCGCGGCCACAATACCCGGCGCGCCGAGGTAGGCGTTGAGGCTGACCATCATGCCCGGCATCCGCTCACCGGTGGTCATTTCGGTGACGCCGCTTTTCGCCAGGGCTTGATGTTGTGGAAGCAGGTCGTCGCCCAGGACCAGGGCGATGCGCAGATCCACACCGGCCTGGTCACACAGCGCCTGGAGCGCGTCGCGACAGGCCACCGGGTTCACGCCGCCAGCGTTACTGATCACCGTGAGCCCTTGTCGTTTAATGTCGGCCAGTAGCGGTCCCATGGTGGTGTCGACAAAGTCCCGGGCATAGCCGGCCTCAGGGTTCCTGAGTTTCTGGCCGGCCATGATCGACAGGGTTATCTCGGCCAGGTAGTCGGAGACCAGGTAGTCCAGTTCCCCGAGTTCGACCAGCTGGCGTGCCGCCGTCTCGGTGTCGCCCCAGAACGCTGATGAGCAACCGATACGGATGCAGGTGTCAGGAGATCGCGTTGGAGACATGGCCTTGTCCTCGATTTTGAAGCGGAATCTTGTGGCGCCTGGTTGGGTCGGGTACCCGTTTGGTGTGACTCCTGCCAGGAATCCTGACTCGGGACTGGCGCCTGTATTGAGGGGCTACGGCTACTCATGGCCAGTGCTGAAATGACAATACCAAGCAAGCGCTTGGTTTGTAAACAGGGTGTTTGCAGATATAATGTTCGCTTATGAGGCCTCTCACACCATTCTGACCGGAACCGCCCTGTGTCCCACGACCCGATCCTGACTCAACTGATTAACGACCAACTCGTGTCCGACCCGGCTGGCGCTCGCGGGCGACTGCTGCATGAGGCTGCCAGACTGTTTCGGGAGAAGGGCTACGAGCGCACGACAGTCCGCGACCTGGCCGCAGCGGTCGGCATTCAGTCCGGTAGTCTTTTTCATCATTTCCGGACCAAGGAGGAGATTCTCAAGGCGGTGATGGTGGAGACGATCCACCTGAATACCGCGCTGATGCGTCGTGCCATGGAGTCCGAGCCTACCAGCCAGGGCCGGTTGCGGGCGTTGGTCCGCAGCGAACTGGAGTCGATCAACGGCCAGACCGGTGAGGCCATGGCGGTGCTGGTATTCGAATGGCGCAGCCTGTCCGGGCCGGCCCGGCAGGACGTGCTTGCGTTGCGGGACATCTACGAAGCGCTATGGCTGGAGGTGTTGGGTGCGCTGGCTGCAGACGGCACCCTTGAGGCTGAGCCGTTTGTGGTGCGTCGAATGCTCACTGGCGCTCTGAGCTGGACAGTGACCTGGTATCGGCCGCACGGGGGCATGAGCCTGGACGATCTCACCGATCAGGTTATGGCCATGCTGGGCCTGGGTCACCCGCGATAATGCGAACATTGGCACATCTGTACCAGAAACTGCCTCATCGTCGCTCTCCGTTCGAGGCTTGCCTGCACGTATAACTACAAGATCCCTCAAGTTTTTTCGTGCCAGTTGGCCTCATTGGCATGCATTCGCGGCATTACAGCCATTTTTGTCCTACAGGATAAAACGCATCCTTTTGTCCACTTGGCGAGTATCAGGCTTGCGTGCTTGGGCCATGCGTCACGGAACCTGTCACCTGCGTTGTGATAAAAACAAGCGCGCAGGCTGAGCAACTGTTTCCCTTACAGAGGGCGCCGCCAACAGGCGTCCCATAAAAATAAAGTATGAACAGGACGAATTATGGAATCCTCACTGGTAATGACCGGGTCGTGGCGTCTGCGCGCCCCCGGAAAACTGGCCATCCTCCTGCTGTTTCTGATGATGGGGGGGTGCTCCTCGTTCCATCCGATTTACACACCCACCGGCGATGTACTGACCGCCTATTCGGAAGACGAAGCAACGCCGTATGTCATGCAGATGTCGGATTCCGCCCTCGCGTGCAGCATGGGCGAGGGTCTGGATCCACTGGTGTACTCGTTTTCGCGGGTGACCGATGCCCCGGACAAAACCGGCTCCCTGCTGATGTTGCTGGCCGCAAACTGCGCCGAGGCCAAAGCCTGGGAAGCCGACCTGGCGTACCTGCGAGCGGATTATCGCGGCGATGTGCCTGCCGCCAAAGACGCACGGGAGAAAGCCAAGCGGCTTAACGCGCTGACCGCAAAACGTCGCTATGTGGTCTACCAGCAAGCCATGCGAGCTTACGAGTACGATCCGACTGACGACGGCGCCAAATGCCCGTTTCTCTACAACGAGCAGGATGAAATCACCTTTCTGCTGGGTTTGTTGACCGGAATGCAGGCCATCGTGAACGACGCCAACTCCGGTGCCCAGGCGGGGGTCCCGCGGGATATTGCCCCGCAGGCCGAGCGGGCGGCGCAGTGCCTGGACAATGAAAAGTGGGGCGGCCTGCCCAATGCCATCCGGGCCATGGTGTGGCTGTTGATTCCCGATACCCGGCCCGATCTGTCGCCGGACCCGTGGGAGGTGTTCAGAAACAGCTCCGAACTGGGCGTGAGAAAGGGCATTCGTGCCTCGATGGCACTGGAGGCTGTTGCGGCTGAGACCTTCGGGCGTGAAGACGTGCTCAAGGATGTCATCGCCCGCTTCGCCCAGTCAGAGGAGACGTTCAAGGTGTGGAAAGACTA
>JAWVWU010000269.1:0-4249 GCA_033723595.1 Marinobacter sp.
CTGCTGCTGATTGCCGGCAAACCCATTGGCGAGCCGATCGCGCAATACGGCCCCTTCGTGATGAACACGCGCGAAGAGATCGAGCAGACGTTGCAGGACTACCGGGACGGCCGCCTCACGGCCTGACGTCTGATCACCCTGCGACCCGACCGGTCGCGGGGTGATCCGTTATCAGTGGGCAAACGGCTTTTGGGCCATCAGCTCCAGAACCATCGGACGCATGATCAGGTCCATGGCCAGAGACAGCTTGGGCCCGGGTATCACCAGCGTGTCCTGCCGGGATACGTGACTGCCACTGATCATCTGCAACAGATAGGGAAAGTCGACCCCCGCCGGCTCCCGGAAGCGGATCACCACCAGACTCTCATCCTCGGTCGGCACATCGCGGACCACGAACGGGTTGGAGGTATCAACCAGGGGAATACGCTGGAAGTTGATGTGGGTGTGAGAAAACTGCGGCACGATGTCGTGCACGTAGTCGTCCATCCGGTTGATGATGGTCTTGACCACCGCTTCCTCCGAATAGCCCCGCTGATGGGTGTCGCGGCGTATTTTCTGAATCCACTCGAGGTTGACGATCGGCACCACGCCAATCAGCAGGTCAACGTACTGGGCGATGTTGTAGGTATCGCTGATGACACCCCCGTGCAGGCCCTCGTAGAACAGCAGATCCGTATCCGCTGGCAGGGCAGACCAGGCCGTAAAACTGCCCGGCTCATGACCGGCTTTGACCAGGTCCCGGTCCTCATCGTGCACATAGCGCCTGAACTGACCGCTGCCCGTATGGCCGTAGTCGTAAAACAGCGCCTCGAGCTTATCGATGTGATTGGCCGCAAGGGCAAAGTGGTTACGCTCGCCGAATTGGCCCTTGGCGGCCAGGCGCACCATCTGCTCGCGGGTATAGCGGTGAAAACTGTCGCCACTGACCATGGCCGCACGGATACCTTCGGTGGCAAAAATGCGGCTGAAGCTCCGGCCCGTGGTGGTGGTACCGGCCCCGGACGAACCGGTGACCGCAATAACGGGATGGCGACGAGACATAACACTCCCTGAGCTGATTCGTGAACGGAGGCCGACCGAAACCAGGTCGGCGGCGCTCAGTTGAGGCTGGTGAGCAGCCTTGGCTTTTCAATGACATAGCCCTGCGCATAATCCACGCCAAGCTGCCTCAGGGCTTCCAGTGATTCCCGGGTTTCCACCTGGGAGGCAATCACCTCACGGTCCATGTAGTGCGCCATATCAACCATCGATCGTACCATCGCCAGATCCGTGTCACTCGCGGCCACCTGCTGGGTAAACGCGCCGTCGAGCTTGATCAGGTCCACCGGCAGTGAGCGCATGAACTGGAAGGACATGGGGCCGCTGCCGAAATTACCCAGGCAGAACCGGCAGCCCAGCTCCTTCATTTCTTCCATGAACTCGGCGACGCCCTGCACATTGTTGATAGCCGCCGCTTCGGTAATTTCAAACCAGAGCCGCTCAATCGGTGCGTTTTTCTGGCTCAGCTTGTCGTAGATGAATTCCAGCAGGGATTCATCATTGAGCGAGTATCCCGACAGGTTGATACACACGCCGCCCATGTGAGAGGGATCGGGCGCCGTGTCACGCAACCAGTCAAGCATGTGCCCGACGACCCAGCGATCGACCGCCTGCATGCGATTGTAGCGCTCGGCCATGCGCACAAACTCGGCGGCCTGTATCAGGTTGCCACCGTCATCGTACATGCTGATCAGCACTTCATACTGCGTCGACATACGAGTCTTGGGCTGTAGCGGAATAATGCGCTGACACCGGAGCAGCATACGCTCTTCATCCAGGTTGCCCAGGCCGGCCACCTTGGCTGCTATCTGCTCCTGCTGGGCCTGGCCCTCCGCATCCAGACTGTAGACTGTCCAGCGGCCATTGCCCTGCTTTTTGGCAACCTTACAGGCGTCTTCTGCGGCCCGTAGCCAGCGCTCACCGGTGGCCAGCGCCGGCAGCGCGGGCGCAATACCGGCACTGGCTGATAACCGATACTGCTTGCCGTCGAAGGTCAGCACCAGTGCCTCGACCGCCTTGATAATCTCGCGGGTTTTGGACTCACCCTGTTCCGCCGGCAAGAGAAAACCAAATTCGTTGCCTACCAGCCGCGCCAGCGGCATACCGTCACCGACCTGCTCGCGCAGGATATCCGCGACCTGCTTGATGGCCGCGTCACCGGCGCTGAAGCCTGCGGTGTCGTTCAGCAACCGGAACTGGCGCAGATCCAGCCTGACCAGCACGCGCTCATCCTCGTGCCGGGTCAGTTGCTGTTCCAGCATGCGCTCGAATTCGCGGCGGGACAGCAAACCGGTCAGTTCATCATGAGTCGAGGCCCAGGACAGCTGGTCGTAAACCTGCCGCACCATCCGATCGATGCTTTCATCCACCAGCGGACGCTCATACAGCGAATCCGGCACAATAATGCCCTGCTGCATCTGCTTCGCCAGGTCATCCAGGTCCAGCTCCACAACGCGCATACCCTGATGGTTCACAAACACGAACCGGCTGAAGCTTCGAGCGATCCACACCACCCGGATATACTGGGGCTGGTCGGGCTTTTCCTGATCCCGCATCCAGTCGCCGGTCCGGAGTTTCTGGGCACGGGCGATCCAGCGCTGCAGGCCCTGCCGCTCACGCTCGGCCTGTTTCTGTTCGCGCTCATCCGGCTGTTTCGGCGCGGGCATCTCAACCAGCTCCACGGGCGCTTCCGGCTTGCGCACCAAAAACTGTTTCAGCTCATCCCGAATCTGGGAAGACGGCATGTGATTACTTGAGATGGAGCCCAGGCCGTCCTGGATCATGCGCAACAGTTCCGGGAGATTCATTGAGCTGTTAGGATCGTCACCGAACATCAGCAGTGAATCCACCACGGACAGGTAATCTTGCCACAGGGCACTGTCTGGCCCCTGGCGAATCCAGGTCAACGACAACAGGTCACGCCAGCCACCGTTGAGCAGGCTCACAACGGCCCGCGGCACCTTGCGCCCCGCCAGACGCTGGTCCAGCGCTTCCCTGACGGCTTCCTTGGATTCCGCCACTTTCTGGGAGCCCTCCGCCGCCGCGGCTACACGCTCGACATTGCGACGATACACCAGGTTCTGGCGATCGATCAGCTGATCCAGCTCGCTCTGCACACTCTCGAAAACCCGGGTATCCTGTTCAAAATCGGTCTTGATCCGGGCGATCAGATCATCAACCCGGCGCTGGATGACCGGATTCATCCGACCGCCCTTGACCCCCAGTTGCGCCAGCCGGTTCATCACACCCCGGACCGGACTGGTCTGGTCGTCAAAAAAGTCACGATCCCTCAGCACCACTTTCAGTACCGGCACTTCCAGTTGCCGCAGCTGCTGTTGCGCGGTCTCGCTCAGTTTTGGGCTCTCCACCACGCTGCGGAAAAACCGGTCAACCACATCCAGCGTGCCTTGCTGTTCCTCGTCCAGTGCATGGGAACCACTGGCTTTGACCCGCTCTACCACGCGGTCCCTGAGGGACGTTTCCGCGCCACTGACATCCACCGCCTCCGACTGCAACTGCTGAAGTTCTCGCTGGAATTCACCGGCCGAGAGCGGGCGGGCCTGCGGCGCAAATATCACCGGTTCCGGATCGCCACGGCTGAGACGACTGGCACTGAGCGTTCCGAGCAGGTTGCGCACGGTGGCAAAGGCCGATTGAGCCGCCCGGGAGTAGTTCCGGAAGCCGGCCGAGGAGGCCTGACCGGCCTGGCGAGCGGATGGTCCGGCACCGGCCGGTGTCGGTTCCGGAGCGGCCGCCACCTCGCCGGCATTCGCGGCCGGGGCGGGGTTAGCGTCGGTCGCCGGCGCCGGTTTTTCCTGGACAGGGCGCGGCTTGTCGGGCTCCGCACGTGGCGTCCGTTCGCTGAGGTATTTGCTCAGATCCAGATCCGGCAGCACGCCGTGGCGGATCAGAATATCGTTGAGCGACTTGTACAGGGGACCGAGCGCCTGAAGCACGTTGGTTTCAAACACGCGCAGGCACAACTTCTCGACCTGGCGGCTGGCCTTGAGGTGTTGCAACCCCTGATGAAACGCATCGCAGATGAGCGCTGGTCCCAGGGGATTGTGGTGTCCGGTGGCGTTACTGATGGCCAGCTTGTCGAACCGCATTTTCAACTGCAGCAGATCACCGCGATACTGGGTATCCGCCTTGGTCACCATGACCTTGATGGTGAGCCAGTCTTCAAACTCACTCTTGTCGACCAGCGACA
>JAWVWU010000270.1:0-4233 GCA_033723595.1 Marinobacter sp.
ATGTCTCCCGGCCCGCACCCAGCCTGGCACTGGTTTTGCTTTGACTCAATGACCGATCCATTTGAGCCAAAAAGCGGCAAGAGGTTGCCATGCCAGCATCCGTTTTACCCAACCTTCCCATGCCTGACAATGCCGGAGCCAAGGGTGATTCCGCGCGAACCGCTGCCCCGCCGAAAACCGGCGACAGTGAATTTGATGCGGTATCAAGGCGACAGCAGGAGCAGCTTGAGCGTGACCGGAAGGCGGACCATCAGGCCAGGACCGACGACCAGGCAGACGCCCGCACAGACAAGGCGGACACTGACCCTGCTGACCGGGCCCGAAGCGATCGCGACGACCCGGCGGCTCGCACAGAGGCCCGGGCCGACAGCCCGCAGGATACCCGTGATCCGAAAACGGAATCCGCCTCGAGCGAGACCGAACCTACGACGGACAAAAGCAGCGATTCCGACCACAAGAGCAAGGACGGGAAAGACAGCGTCGCCGGCTTTACGTTTGCGGACCTGCAAGCGTTGATTGCCCAGAACACCGGCGCAAACGAGGCTGTTGGCGGGATGGATACGGGCAAGGCTCCGAAAGCTGCGGGGGTTCAGTTCACCACGGGAACGCTGGCTGGCGCGGGCACCGGCGCGGCGCCGGCGGGTAATACTGGTGGTATCAGCGCCTTTCTGGGTTCGCTGGTACCCGGAAAGACCGATGCCACCGGTCTCGGGTCGGGCAAGACCTCGTTGGCCAAAGCCGCGCTGATCGACGGCCTGGTGGGTCAGATGGCGGCAGACGGTGACAAGCTGACGGACCTGACTCAGGCCACGGCGAGCCGTTTCCAGGGTACCCTTGATCAGTTGAGCCAGAACGGCGTCAACCAGCTTAACCAGGCCAAGCCGGCGGACGGCGCGGTGCCACTGCGAAGCTACGCAACCAGCATTGAGTTGCCGGTCGGGCACGCCCAATGGGGAGAACAGCTGGTTGGCAAACTGGCCTGGCTGACTACGCGCAACATGCAGTCGGCTGAAATCCATCTGACGCCGCCGGACCTGGGACCCATGGAAGTAAAGGTTCATGTCCATAACGATCAGGCCAGTGTGACGGTGCATTCTGCCAGTCCGGTCGTCCGGGACCACCTGGAAGTCAACAGCCATCGTCTGCGCGATCTGCTCAGTGACAACGGGTTGTCGCTGGCGCATTTTGACGTCAGCGATTCGTCAGGGCAGTCATCCCAGGGGCAGGGTGATGATACCGCTGGCGGCAGCGGCTCCCAGGGTGGCCTGCTCGCCAGTGGGGGCGATCCCGGTGACGGCGCTGAGTTGGGCGCGGGCACCCTGGATCTGACGTGGCGTGGTGAGGTCGACCTGTACGCCTGATCCGCGGTCTGCCAACGGCTGCGGGACGTCAGGCATGGCCTGAACGTTCTGCAGACGGTGTTCCCCGGCGAAACCATTGCCGGTTGTGCTGATGTTGTACCGGCCATTCAATGGCCTGGCCTTTTCCATCCCGCCCGGTTGTGACTCTGTCGCCGCCTTGATTCCGGTCACCTCGCCAGACGTCGTCGACCCTCAGGATATGCTTTGCCAAACTTCTTTGCCCGTGCGCCATGCGGGCGCTAAACTGTTGTTTTGAATCGCCGTTCCGGGCAACATGGCCCGGGCTTTGCATATAACCCGTAGGGTGGCTTGACCACCGACGAATTACTGACAGACAGCGACCCATGGCAGAAAATGAAGAAGCGGCTCCGGCCCCGAAAAAAAGCAAACTGAAACGCATTATTGTCATTGCCGTGCTGGCGATCATTGCCATTGGTCTGGCGGTCGCCGGAACCTTGTGGTTTCTGGACGGCGGTGAGAACCCGGATGCGGCCACGGCCGAACAGGCGGCGGAACCGGCCTTCCAGCCGAGTCAGTACTTTGTCATCGACAAGCCGCTGCTGGCAACGCTGCAGTCGGAAGGGCGACAGCGCTATGTTCAGGTATTCATCGCACTGGAAGCGGATTCGGAGGCACCGCTGGCCGCCGCCAAGACCCATCTGCCGTTGATCCGCAGCCGTTTGCTGGGTGTGCTCAGTGGTCAGTCGTTTGAAAAGTTACAGACGGTTGAGGGTCGGGACGCGCTGATCGACAACATGCTGGCCACGGTCAACAAAACGCTGGAAGGCGAGGGCGCTCCGCCGGTGATGCACGTGCTTTTCAGGAATTTCGTGCTGCAGTAGGAACCGTTCAATCGCGACGAAATGTCGGTGCCCGCGGACGGCGGGCTGACGCAAATGGGCAGGACACGGTATGCAGGATTTACTGTCACAGGATGAAATCGACGCGCTCCTCCACGGTGTGGATGACGGTGACATCGATACCTACGACGAGGCCGACGAAGGCGGCATAAAGGATTACGACCTCGCCAGTCAGGACCGCATCGTCCGGGGCCGGATGCCGACCCTCGAGATGATCAACGAGCGTTTTGCCCGCTACACCCGCATCAGTCTGTTCAATTTGATGCGCCGTAATGCCGATGTATCGACCGGTGGCGTGCAGATCATGAAGTTCGGGGAATACATACACACCCTGTACGTGCCCACCAGTCTGAACCTGGTGAAGGTTCGCCCGCTGCGTGGTACCGGGCTGTTCATCCTGGACGCCAAGCTGGTGTTCAAGCTGGTGGACAACTTCTTCGGCGGGGAGGGCCGCCACGCCAAGATCGAGGGCCGGGAGTTCACGCCCACCGAGACGCGGATTGTGCAGATGGTTCTGGACCAGGTCTTTCACGACATGAAAGAGGCCTGGCACGCTGTGCTGAAAGTGGATTTCGAGTACCTCAGCTCGGAAGTGAATCCGGCGATGGCGAACATTGTCAGTCCCAGTGAAGTGGTGGTGATCAGTACCTTCCATATTGAGTTGGACGGCGGCGGTGGCGAGCTCCACATGGCGCTGCCGTACTCGATGATCGAGCCGATCCGGGACGTGTTGGATGCCGGTGTCCAGAGTGATATCGATGATGTGGATGAACGTTGGGTCAGCGCCATGCAGGAAGACATCCAGGCGGTCAATGTTCCCATCAACACGACGCTGTGCCGTCGCCGGGTGTCGCTGCGCGAAGTGGCGCGTTTCAAGCCCGGCGATATTATCCCGGTGGAAATACCGGAGTTGCTGACGGTCGAAGCCAACGGCATCCCGGTCTACAAGGCCACCCTGGGAACCCGGGATGGCAAGCTTGCGCTGAAAATTCAGGGGCGGACCCGTCGCCCGGCGGCGAAAAAACAACTGAAGGTAGGACAGAATGGCTGACGACAATAAAAAAGACGATCAGGAGATGAGCGAGGACGAAAAGCTCGCTGCCGAATGGGAAGCGGCCATGGAAGAGTCCGGCGACGGTGACAGCGAAGAAAGTACCGATGACGCCTGGGCTGCGGCCATGGAGGAAGCCGGTGAGACACCCAGCGCCAAGGCCAACGTCAAGGCGGCGCCCATGGAGGAGTTCGGGGAAGGCAGCGCGCCCCGGACCGCAGACGGCAAGTCGCCGGATCTGGACGTTATCCTCGACATTCCCGTGACCATATCCATGGAGGTCGGTAACACTCAGATCCCCATTCGCAATCTGCTGCAGCTGAACCAGGGGTCGGTTATTGAGCTTGACCGGCTAGCCGGGGAACCGCTGGATGTGCTGGTCAACGGGACCCTGATTGCGCACGGTGAGGTGGTGATGGTCAATGACAAGTTCGGTATCCGGTTGACCGACGTGATCAGCCCGGGCGAGCGTATCAAGCGGCTGGCGAAGTAATCATGGCGCCGCGTTTTGCACGAACGTCCCTGGTATTTGCGCCGCTCTTGTGGCTGGCCCTTGGCGAGCCCGTGCTGGGCGCAACGGCGGAACCCGGCGTCAGCCCCGCACCCACGTCACTGACGTCGCTGGTGACGGTGGGCGTCGGCTTGATTGCCGTGCTGGCCATTATCTTCGGCTGTGCCTGGGTCGTCAGGCGAATGAACGGCCTGACCGGCGTCAACAATCAGGCGATGAAGGTGGTCGCGGCCATGGCGCTGGGCGCCCGTGAGCGCATTGCGTTGATTGATGTGGGCGGGACCCAGATTCTGGTGGGAATAACGCCGTCCGCGATCCGGACCCTGCACGTTTTCGAGGAGCCGGTCGTCACCCCCGGCGAGGGCGCCAATTCCGATTTTGCCCGACGTCTGCAGGGCATGATCGGCCGGTCCTGGAAACCCGGTGCCGGTTCGACCTCCGACCGTCCGG
>JAWVWU010000271.1:0-4229 GCA_033723595.1 Marinobacter sp.
ACCAGCACACCGATCACCAGCACCGGAAGGTAGCCGGCAATCCGGGGCAGATGAGGCATCAGGCTGCCATCGGCCAGGTAGAGCAGGGTCAGGGTCGTGTTCAGTGTCAGCCAGACCAGAATCAGGGTCGCGCGGGTACGACTCTTGTCCATCCGGATGCCTGCCAGGGCATAGACCAACAGCGGGCCACCGGAGGCGAACAGGCCGTGTGTGACTCCGGCACCGAACGTCAGCAGGCGACTGGTCAGGGGTCTGTGGGCGGGTGATTCATGCCCCCGGTACAGGCGCCAGAGCTCCCGGCCGGAGAACCAGACCACCAGCAGACCGAACAGCACGCGGAGCAAGGAATCTGCCAGCCAGGGCTGCAGCCAGTAACCGGTCAATGTACCGGCAAGCATCAGCGGCAACACCAGTGTCAGCAGCAATGACCAGTCGATATGGCGATGGTGGCGCATCGTCATGTACAGGCTCATGAGCATATTCAGCGGCACCAGTACCGGGAGCATTTCCGGTATGGGCAGCAGTAACGCTCCCAGGGACAGCGCAATGACGATGCTGCCGAAACCGGTCATGGCGGCGAGGCCATAGGCCAGCAAAATGCACAGCCCCAGCCACAGCCACGGATCGCTCAAGACAGATCCCCCGCAAATTTGCGGCGCACCAGCTTCAGATAGAACCCCGGCGTCAGCCGCCAGAGCACACTGCCCAGTCGGGACACCGGCTCGGGCAGCAACCATCGACGTCGCCGTTGCAGCGCCTGGTCAATCTGGCGGGCCATAGTGTCAGCGTCGGTCATGGCCCCGACCGTGGAGCGGGCGTGACGAGCCGGCTGGCCATTCGCCCCGAGGGCGTGTTGCTCGATGGGGGTGTCAAGAAAGCTGGGGTAGACCATCAGAAGATGAATGCCCATCGGTTCCAGTTCCAGTCGCAACACTTCAAAAAACTGGGTCAGGGCGCTTTTCGCCGCGCAGTAGGCCGCCCGGCCGGGCACCGGCATCCAGCCGGCCATCGAGCCGATGGTGACCACCTGGCCCTGACTTTCCCTTAGCGCCGGCAGCGCGGCGAGGGTAAGCTCCACGGCTCCCTGCCAGTCTACCGCCATGACCTTGCGGAAGACCGCAGGGTCGGTCTGGTGGGTGACCGAACGATGGGTAATGCCGGCATTGTTGACCAGCAGGTCCAGTCGGCCAAAGGTCGACAGGGTGGCGTCCAGCAGCGTCTGGATATCCGTGGGGGCGGTAATGTCGGCGGCCACGGTCAGCACCCGGCTGTCATCCCCGAGACTGCGCCTGCGATCGGCCAGGCCGTCGGCATTGAGGTCCGCCAATACCAGACGGTGGCCGCTGGCATACCAGTAGCGGGCCATGGCCCAGCCCAGTCCGCTGGCGGCACCGGTAATCAGCGTAACGGTCACAAATCCCCCTTCAGGCGAGCCTGTTCAATGAAATAATCAAAGGTTTCGGCCGAGGTTTTCCGGGGCTGATAGCCAAACGTCTCCTTCAACCGGCGATTGCTGAGTACGGGGCGGTAGCGCAGGAAGTTGACCTGTTCCGGCGCGACGGGCTTACCCAGCCACCGGGCTACCCGCAAACCGGCCCGGACCAGACCGGCAGGCAGTGAAATCAGGGGTTTATCGAGGCGACGGGCAATGTCCGCCATGGTGAGTGCGCCGTCGCCGGCCATGTTGTAACGGCCGGTCTGGTCATTGCGAATGCCTTGCTCCATCGCGCCGATGACGTCCTGGTCCCAGATAAAGACAAACGGCGAGGCGCTGCCGCGAATCGCCAGCAACCGGGGTGCCAGGAACAGACCGGTGATCTGGTTGCGGGTATTGGCGCCCAGAACGGTGCCGGGCCGGAAGATCAACTGCTTCAGTTGTGGATGTCTGGCGCGGTAGTCGGCCAGCATCTCTTCCACCAGACGTTTGTGATCGGAGTAGGCGAATTCGGGGTTGCCCCTCAGGGCGTCGTCCTCGTCAATCCACTTCGGATTGTCAGCGTAGTAGCCATAGGCGGCGCCGGAGCTGGTCACGGTCACGTGCTGGACACCTGCAGCAAGGCAGGCGTCCAACACATTGCGGGTTCCGTTGACGTCGATGTCGAAATCCCGCTCCCGGTCTGACGATGCCTGGAGGATGGACGCCAGATGAACGACGTGGGTAATGGCCTGGGTCCTGAGAAGGTCGGTCATCGCCGGGTCCCGGATGTCGAGGCAGGTGAGCGGGAATTGCAGGTCATCCCGCTCGCGCAGGTCGGTGCCGATCACGACAAAATCCCGCGCCAGCCGGTTGCCCAGTTGATGGCCGATGTAACCGGCGGCGCCGGTAATGAGGATGCGTTTAGTCATAGCGACGGCGTGCCCAGATCTGCGAAAGCGTGAGGCCGGAGACCAGGTGCCAGACACCCCAGAACG
Organism: Marinobacter sp.; assembly: GCA_033723595.1. Classification (GTDB taxonomy): domain Bacteria; phylum Pseudomonadota; class Gammaproteobacteria; order Pseudomonadales; family Oleiphilaceae; genus Marinobacter. The sequence goes on from JAWVWU010000271.1 coordinate 2,413, forward strand.
CGGTGATCAGCATCATGCCCCCGGCGTTGGGGAAAAAGGTAAACAGGATGACCAGCCCAAGACCGGAATTCTGGATGCCAACCTCCAGGGTCACTGCGCGCTGATCCGGCACCGACAACTTCATCAGCCGCGCCATGCCGTAGCCGAGACTCAGGGCCAGCAGGTTATGGCCAACAACCAGCCAGAAAAAACTGTTGAAGCGGCTGATGAACAGCTCGATATTGTTGATGAAGGCAATGGCCACAAAACCGAGGAAGATGAACAGTGATAACACCCTCAGCGGTTTTTCAGTACGAGCGACCAGACGGGGAAAGCGCCGTCCGGTGACCATGCCCAGCAACAGTGGCAGCGCCAGCACCAGCAATACCAGCAACAGGATATTGCCCGGCTGCAGGCTGATCTCGGTCAGGTAATCCCGGGTGTACGGGTTGAGCCAGCCGTAAAAGGCGAAATTCAACGGTGTCAGCACGGTGGCTGCGAGGCTGGAGACGGCCGTCATGCTGACCGACACGGCGACGCTCCCGCGCCCAAGCCAGGTCATGATGTTGGAGAAGCTGCCGCCCGGGCAGGAGGCCACCAGAATCATGCCCAGCGCCAGATCCGGACTGATGTGCAGTGCCCAGGTGGCCAGGCAGGTGGCCAGCGGCAGCAACACGAACTGGGCGAACAGGCCGGCAACCGGCGCCCGGGGAATGGTGAGCACCCGCCGAAAATCCTCCGGTCGAAGACCCAGCGAAACACCGAACATCATCAGCGCGAGAATGGCGTTGAGGCCCACCAGGCTCGCGGGATTGAAGTGGATGGCAATCGGGCCGGTCATGATGCACGCGCTCCCGCAGGCGCAGGGCCGGTGTCACCCTCGAGGGCGCGAATATGGTCCCGCAGGGCATCCAGGTAGGCGTCCTTGTTGACGTAATAGGCCATGCGCGCCAGCTTGATGTACCGGTAGCCCCCGTCAAGCCGCTCGGTGGCGTGATGCTTCTTGCGGACCCGCAATTCGCTGGCGGCCGCACTGCCACGTTGCTGTTCGCGGATGAACAGGGCGGCCAGCCGGGCCTGTTGGTTGCGGCCCTCCCAGCCCAGTCCGGTCGCTTCGATCATGCCCATCAGGAACAGATTGTCATGGTCCGGATGCAGCATGTTGAGATACAGCTGCGGCGCGTCTTCGTTGTCAGGCCAGTTCAGGTGCTCCCGGCTGATGAAAGGGTAGTCGAGCAGATAACCGGTAGCCATCAGGATCAGGTCGTACTCGCCGCTGTGGCCGTCGCTGAAAGTCACGGTCTTCTGATCAACGGCTGTGATCCCGCGGCGGGGCTGAATATCGCCGTGCCCCAGGTGGTGCAGAACCAGGGAGTTGATGACCGGGTGCGATTCATACATCCGGTAATCCGGATCCGGCAGGCCAAAGTCAGATGGCCGTCCCATGACAAAACGGATCAGTGCCGCATCCACGCGCTGCTTGATCGGGCGCGGCAGGCGGAGTTTGCCACCGAGGGTATCAATGGGCCGTCCGTTGAGAAATTTGGGTAAGAAATAGTAGCCCCGACGCAGGCTCATAGCCACCGAGCGCGCGCGATGCACGGCGTCCACCGCGATGTCGGCGCCCGAGTTGCCGCAGCCGACAATCAGTACCCGCTTGTCCCGGAACACATCCGGGTCTCGATACTCCGCCGAGTGCATCAGTTCACCGGTGTAGGTGCCGGGCAGCGCGGGGCGGTTCGGCGTGTGAAGGGTGCCATTGGCGATCATCACCCCGTCAAAGACGCGGGTCTGTTGCTGACCATCGGTTTCGCTGGTCAATGACCACCCGTTGCCAC
>JAWVWU010000272.1:0-4216 GCA_033723595.1 Marinobacter sp.
GATGACAGCAGGTCCATGACCAGGGCGGGAACAGATGCCTCACCCAGGGCGCCGGCATTGGCATCGCCACCGGCAATGAAATGCCAGAATGTGCGGGCGTGGCGGCAGAACGCCTCACTGGGGGTCACCTCGGTGGTTTCCATGATGCCAAGCACATCCTCCGGCGCGAGCCCGGCATCAGCCAGGTTAATCGCACTGAGCACCTCATACGCTACCCGGACCGAGTAATGCTCGTGTTCCAGTTCGTCCGGGCGTTGGTGGTAGAACCGGCGGTAGTCCACGCCGGCCCACAGATCCTCGAACCGCTCCGGGCGAGCCATCAGCTCATGGATCCGGCGGGCCTGGGTAAACTGATGGGAAAAACTGGAGTGGCCGCTGTCGTGCAGCAGACAGCCCAGGCGGATGGTCTTGGCCAGATAGTCGATGGCATCAAGCTGGTTCAGGCTGAGGTCGGTACGCTCGCTCAGCTGACGTTCCCGGAGATAGGCATCAATCATGGCCCGGAACATACGACTGCCCACGTGCATGACGCCGATGCTGTGCAGAAACCGTGAATGGGTCGCGCCGGGAAACACCAGGCTGAGAATGTCGTTCTGGCAGATATTGCGAAGTCGCTGGAACAGCGGGTGGTCAATAACCTGGATCTCATGGCGGTACAGCGGTATGCCTCCGTGTACCGGATCCATGATCAGTTTGTCATAGGCTCCGAGAAGGTCGTTGACCGCGCGTCTCATGGTTAGACATCTCCCAAAACGGTGGTGAAACTGAAAACTTAGCTTGTTATATCACAGCACCGTGCCAGAATAGGCGATAACAGACGTGAAAACGCGGTTTTTATCGTTTACTGCTGGTAGTTTAGGGTGACCCCCATGGCATCGCGCACCGAGCGCATACTGATCATTGATCCGGATGAGCAGGCCAGATCCGAACTTGACCGTTACCTGGCATCCAAGGGCTTTTACGTGCGCGGGTATCCGGACCTGCCTTCAGCCCACGGGCTGTTCGAAGACAAGCCACCGGACGCCATTTTCGTCGACATGCCTCCCACCGCCATTGCCGAACTCGCCGACAAGCTGGAAACCGACAACGCCTACATCCCCCTCATTGCCTACGCCAACGCCCGAGAGGCGTCTGAAGTGGTTCTCGCACTGCGAGCCGGAGCCTCTGACTTCGTGCTCAAACCCTGTACCGAGAAAAGCGCGCTTGACGATGTGCTGACCAAACTGTTCGACCGGGTCCGCGTCAATCGCCTCAATCAGCTCTATCGACAGGAACTCGAAGAGGCCAATCGGGACCTCAGAGCGGGTATTTCTGAACTGAGAGCCGACCAGCGCGCCGGTCGCAAGGTCCAGCTACGGATGTTGCCGGACCACGATCAGGTTCTGGGCGGGCTGCATATCGAGCATCTGATCAAACCGTCGCTCTACCTGAGCGGCGATTTCCTGGATTATTTCCGCATCGATGACGATCGCACCCTCGTCTACATCGCGGACGTGTCCGGGCACGGTGCCAGCTCCGCCTTCGTGACCGTGTTGCTTAAAAATCTGACCAACCGGCTCCAGCGCAACCTTCGGCGCAAGTCGAGCGACGATATTCTGTATCCGGATCGTTTTCTCGAACGTATAAATTCAGAATTGCTGGATACCGGGCTGGGTAAACACGTGACGGTGTTTGTCGGCATTATCTCGGATTCCGATCACACGTTGCGGTACGCGGTCGGTGCGCACTTCCCCATGCCGATCCTCTCTTTCGAGGGCGGCGAGACCATGTTTCTGGAAGGGGGAGGGCTGCCCGTCGGACTGTTTGAAGAGCCGCACTGGGACGTTTACGAAATTTCCCTGTCCAAGCCATTCCGGTTGATCCTGTTTTCGGATGGCATACTGGAAGTCATCAAGGCGCAGAGCCTCGATGAAAAGGAGCGAAGACTACTTGAACTCGTCTCTGGAGGTCGTCACACTATCGCCACTTTAAGCGATGCCCTGAACCTCGATGAGATCACAGAGTTACCAGATGATATCGCTATTGTATCGGTGACAGATGTTGCGTCGGAGTAGTGGTAACAATGATGGCTGGCTACAAGATTCTTCAAGCTGAAAAACAGGGCATCTATGTCCTCAAGTTTATTGGAGAAATCCGGCTGAACCTGTGTTCAACGCTGGACAATCTGGTCGAGACCATCACGCAGGATCCCGACTTCAAGACGGCGGTGATCGATCTCACGGAGACCGAGATCATCGACAGCACCACGCTGGGTCTGCTTGCGAAAATCGCCATGGCCGCCGAAAAACGCAGCCACTTCCTGCCCACGCTGATCTCCACCAACCCCGACGTTACCCGAATCATCACCTCCATGGGGTTCGACAAGATCTTCATCATTGTCAAAGAACCCGCATCGCGCATTGAAGAACTTGAAGAGATTCCAGTCCTGCGGGCCAGCGAACAGCAGGTCAGGGATAAGGTGCTGGATGCCCATCGCGTTCTGATGGGTCTCAACAGCAAGAATCGCGAAGAGTTCAAAAACCTCGTGCATGCTCTGGAATGCGAGGAAACCGGCTAGCCCGGAACGCCCGCGACCCCGACCACTGACAAGCCGGCAACTTTTATCACAGCGTCGAACGATGCCTGAACGGAAAGCCTATGTCTGAAAACACCGACACGGAACAACAAGGACGTCAGGGCCAGGCCCGTCACAAGCTGGCCGTGCTGGGCGGCGGCAGTTTCGGTACGGCGATGACCAAAGTACTGGCGGAAAACGGTCACACCGTCCACTTCTGGATGCGTGATGCCGACCAGGCCCGCGAAATCCGTGATACCCGCTGTAACAGCCGCTACATGCCGGATGTAACGATAAGCGGTGATGTGCGCCCGACCAATGATTTTGCCGCCGCAGTCAGCGAGGCCGATATTGTGTTTGTGGCCATTCCCAGCAAAGCCTTCCGCAGCGTTATACAGGAGCATGCCAGCGCTTTTGGCAGTGACCAGATCGTGGTCAGTCTGACCAAGGGCATTGAGCAGGCCGGCTTCAAGCTTATGAGTGAGGTCCTGCAGGAAGAATTGCCCAGAGCGAGGATCGGCGTTCTCAGTGGCCCCAACCTGGCTGGCGAAATAGCGGCAAGGGAATTGACGGCCACGGTCATCGCGGCGAAGGACCCGATTGTCCGGCAGACTGTGCAGGAACTGCTGGGCTGCGAGTATTTTCGGGTGTACGCCAATGTTGATATCTACGGTGTCGAACTTTCCGGTGCCTTGAAGAACATTTACGCCATTGTGGCCGGCATGGCGTCGGCACTGAATCTGGGCGAAAACGCCCGGGCGATGCTGATCACCCGCAGCCTGGCCGAAATGAGCCGGTTTGCGGTCAGCATGGGCGCCAATCCAATGACCTTCATGGGTCTGGCCGGCGTTGGCGATCTGGTGGTTACCTGCACGTCTCCCAAGAGCCGGAATTTCCGGGTTGGCTATGCCGTTGGCCAGGGTGCAAAGCTCGACGATGCCGTCGCGGAGCTGGGGCAGGTGGCAGAAGGTATCTACACGCTGCTTCTGGTGAAAGAGAAGGCGGAAAGTATCGGTGTTTACATGCCCCTTGTGCGTGGACTTTACGATATCCTGTACGGAGGCGCTTCGATCAAGGCCGTCATCAGCGGTTTGATGATGGCGGTCCAGAACTCGGACGTGGAATTCATTCTTCCCCGGACACTGACCAACTAGTCGGAACATCGGTCAGTCTGACGCCGGCAGGCCTGGAGGCAAAACATGTTCCTGTTGATCATGCGCCACGGCGAAGCGGGCTGGCACAGTAACGATCACGAACGGTCGCTGACCGACGCCGGCAGACTGGCCTCCGGTGCGGTGGCCAGGCAGATCGCCGCGTCACCCTGGCGCCCCGACCATATCTGGTTCAGCCCGCTCACCAGAGCCCGCCAGACGGCTGCCATTGTGTCCGAGGCGCTGAACTGTACCGCCGAGGAGAAGCTGTTCCTGCGGCCGGATGACGACCCCGGTCTCTGTCTTGACCACCTGATCCTGGAGTCGCCGGACAACCTGATGCTGGTCTCCCACATGCCGCTGGTCGGTTCGTTATCGACGCTGCTGGTGGACGGCCATCGTCGGGGCATTCCCTTCATGACCAGTCAGGCGGTTGTTCTCGATATGCCCATTGCCGGGCCAGGCTGCGCTGATCTGAAAGCCCAGTTCTTGCCGTAGAGCCTTGTCCGGC
>JAWVWU010000273.1:0-4205 GCA_033723595.1 Marinobacter sp.
ACATTCACCGATGTCCGGCTGCCGGCCAGCGCGGTGATCGCAGGCCCGGGACGCGGATTTGAAATTGCTCAGGGCCGGCTGGGGCCGGGCCGTGTGCATCACTGCATGAGAGCGATCGGTGCCGCCGAGCGGGCCTTGTCATTACTGGTTGAGCGGGCGCTGAGCCGCGAAGCATTTGGCCGGCCCCTTGCCAAGCTGGGCGGTAACCCGGATATTATTGCCCTTGCCCGTATGAACATCGAGCAGGCCCGTTTACTGACGCTCAAATGCGCCTGGCTGCTCGATACCCAGGGCATCAGTGGCGCGCTCAACGAAGTGGCCATGATCAAGGCGGTCATTCCGCAAATGCTGCAGACAATCGTGGATCAGGCGATCCAGATTCACGGCGGCGGGGGCGTCAGTGACGATGATTTCGTGCTGACCGAGCTGTTTGCCTATGCGCGTGCACTGCGCCTGGCCGATGGACCGGACGAAGTGCATCGGGCCACGGTGGCCCGTCTTGAACTCCGGAAATACGCCCGATAAAAATCAGTCAATGGGACAACAGCATGACATCAAGAGTCTTTATTACCGGCGGCGCCAGCGGTCTGGGTCGAGCGATTGCACTGAGATACGCCCGCGATGGCGCGCGGGTCTGCATCGGTGATATCAACGATGATCAGGGTGCCGAGGTAGAACGCGAAATCGGTCAGCAGGGCGGCGAAGGCTATTACGTATCGTGCGACGTGCGCCGGCTGACCGATCTCGAAAAAATCCGCGACGATCTGCAAAAGCGCTGGGGCGGTGTTGATATCGTCGTCAACAACGCCGGGGTAGCGACGGCCGGTTCCATCGAAGACTCGACCATGGCGGACTGGGAGTGGATTCTTGATATCAACGTGCTGGGGGTGGTTCGTGGCTGCAAGGCGTTCACCCCGTTGTTCAAGCAGCAGGGCAGCGGCACCTTCGTTAACATTGCATCCATGGCCGGGCTGATGCTTGCGCCGATGATGGACAGCTACAATGTGTCCAAGGCGGGTGTGATTGCGCTGTCTGAAACCATCAGTATGGAGTTGCGGGACCATGGCATTCATACCAGCTGTGTCTGCCCGTCGTTTTTCCAGACCAACCTGACCAGCGGCATGCGGTCGGACCTGCCGGGCATCCAGCAGAACATCAACAAACTGATGAAACGATCCGAGATTACGGCAGACGACATTGCGGACGATATCGCGCGAGCGGTCAGGGAGAATGAGTTCTGGGTATTGCCGCACGTCAAGGAGCGTCGGCTCTGGTTGCTCAAACGCCACGCGCCCTGGGCCTTCGACTGGCTTATGCACAAGGAGAGCAAACGCTGGACGAAAAAGATGCGCAACGGCTGACGCACCAGCTGTCAGCCGGACACCCAATTGCACTGCATACCATTATCAGAGGAGCCCTGCATGACTCAGATTGATCAGGCGGTGGATACCCGCGAAGGCGAGGAACTCGACGCCGACAAGGTCGACCGCTTCATGAAAGCCGCGCTGCCGGGTCTGGACGGTTTTCCCGACATTCGCCAGTATCCCGGCGGCGCGTCAAATCTGACCTATCAGGTTGACTACGGTGACCAGTCGTTTGTGCTGCGTCGACCGCCGTTCGGAAAAATTGCCAAGTCCGCGCACGACATGCTGCGGGAAGCGCGGGTGATGAAAGCGCTGCGTCCGGTTTATCCGTACGTACCGGACATTGTCGCGATCTGCGACGATCACGATGTCCTGGGGTGTGATTTCTACGTGATGGAACGTCTCAAAGGCATCATTCTGCGCCAGGATTTCCCCGAGGGTTTCAACCTGAGCGAAGGCGATACCCGCAAACTGTGTCTGAACGTGATCGACAAACTGGTCGAGTTGCATCAGGTCGACGCCGAGGCGGCCGGGTTGGATCAACTGGGCAAGGGCCCGGGGTATGTCCAGCGTCAGATTGGCGGCTGGAGCCATCGCTTCCGCAAGGCAAAAACCGATGATGTCGGCGATTTCGAAACCGTCATGGCCTGGCTTGATGAGCACATGCCGGAAGACGTGGCCCAGTGTGTGATTCACAACGACTTCCGCTTCGATAACGTGGTGCTGAGCCCGGACAATCCCTTCGAAGTGATTGGCGTGTTGGACTGGGAAATGGCCACGATTGGCGACCCTTTGATGGATCTGGGGAACAGTCTGGCGTACTGGATTCAGTCCGACGACGACGCGTTTTTCCAGATGTTGCGCCGTCAGCCTACGCACCAGCCCGGCATGCTGACCCGCCAGGAGGTCATTGACTATTATCTGGAGCGCTCGGGTCTGACCGTAACCAGCTTTGATTACTATGAAATCTACGGCCTGTTCCGACTGGCGGTCATCCTGCAGCAGATTTACTACCGCTATTACCACGGCCAGACCCGCGACCAGCGTTTCGCTACCTTCGGTCAGGCCGTTCAGTATCTGGAGCAACGCTGCCTGCGGATGATCAAGGCCAGCAAACTCTGATGGCTACCGTTTATCTGATTCGACATGGCCAGGCCAGTTTCGGCAAGGAAAATTACGATCAGCTCTCCGAGCGTGGTTGGGAACAGGGCCGGGTTCTGGGTCGCTGGCTGACCGGCAAAGTCAGCCCAGGCGCCGTGTTCGGCGGCAATCTGGAACGCCATCGTGAAACCGTTGAGGCTATGGCCAGCGGTTTCGGTGCTTTGCCCGACATGCAGGCGATTGACGGCTTCAACGAGTTCGACCACACGGTGGTGATTGAACGGGCCCGCCCACAGTGGGCCGATCGGGCTGTCATGGCACGGGACCTGGCGGCTTTCCCCAAACCGGCCAAGGCCTTCCAGGAGGCGTTTGTCGCTGCCGTCCAGCGCTGGGCGGGCGGGCAGTACGACGACGAGTATCCGGAAAGCTGGCCGGCGTTCAAAGCGCGGGTGATCGCTGCTCTGGATCAACTGGTGGAGTACGCTGACGGAACCGACGTGCTGGTAGCTACATCCGGAGGTCCGATCGCGGTCATCGTCCAGAGCCTGCTGGGGCTGTCGGACGAGAAGGCGCTGGCCCTGAACGAGGTGATTGCCAATACCAGTGTGACGCGCGTTCTGTACTCCGGTTCCCGGCGAAGCCTCGCGGTTTTCAATAATTACAGTCACCTTGAGGCGGACGATCCGGCACTGGTGACGTTTCGCTAATGCAACCTCATTCAGAGGTCCCTGTGGAGAGCACAATGAACAAACGTAAGGATCTGTTCGACCTGTCTGGCAAGGTCGCGCTGATTACCGGCGCCAGCCGGGGTATTGGTGAGAGTGTAGCCCGGCTGCTGGCGGACTATGGCGCGCATGTGATTGTCAGCAGTCGCAAAATAGACGGCTGCGAAGCCGTCGCCGAGAGCATTCGCGATGCCGGCGGCAGCGCCGAGGCCTATGCCTGCCATATCGGCGAGATGGATCAAATCGAGGGCATCTGGTCTCATATCGAATCGACCCACGGCAAACTCGATATTCTGGTGAACAACGCCGCAACCAATCCCCACTTCGGTCCGATCGAGGACACCGATCTGGGCGCATTCCAGAAAACCGTGGATGTGAATATCCGGGGCTACTTCTTCATGTGTGCCGGCGGCGCCAGGCTGATGAAGAAGACCGGCGGCGGCGCGATCGTCAACGTGGCTTCCGTGAATGGCGTGTCGCCCGGTCACTTCCAGGGCGTTTACTCCATGACCAAGGCGGCCGTGATATCGATGACCAAGGCTTACGCCAAGGAGCTCGGCCAGCAGAATATCCGGGTAAACGCGCTGCTGCCGGGGCTGACGGATACCAAATTTGCCAGCGCCCTGACCACCAACGAGAGTATCAAGAAACAGGCGATGGTGCATATCCCGATGCACCGTATGGCAGACCCGGACGAAATGGCGGGCACGGTCCTGTACCTGGTGTCTGACGCGTCAAGCTACACCACGGGTACCAGCGTGAACGTTGACGGCGGTTATCTGACAGTCTGACAGCGCGCGACAGCCCTGACGCAAAAAGCCACCGGGCGTGCTACCTCTGGTGGCTTTTTTGATTCGCGCTTGTCCAATGTGCGCCTACTGGATGGCGGACCCGCCGCTGGCGGCCTGGGACAATGCCGTGCCCACGGGGGGGTGGTAATACAGAGAGTACAGTGCACGATCAAGCACGGCCTGACCGTTCCAGGCCGGCGTGTGGTTAACCATGCCGACAATGG
>JAWVWU010000274.1:0-4190 GCA_033723595.1 Marinobacter sp.
GCAGTCAGTCTGCGGCGCGCCAACAAAGCCGCCATTGTAGCGCAGGAGCCCCCGGCGGGTCACGAAACACCGTGCACAGACGATTAACCCGGGCCGATGGTTTGGGCTACAATAGCGGCCTCACCCCGGTCAGGAAGTTGAATGCCTACTCCCTACGAAACGCCGATCGGGTCGTGGACCGGGCGCTCAACGTTTTTCTGGGCAGCCACCGGCGCGACTGTCGGTCTCAGTAATCTCTGGAAGTTTCCGTATCTGGCCGGAGCCAACGGCGGTGGCCTCTTTGTGTTGCTGTACCTCGGGTGTCTGTTGCTGATCACCCTGCCACTGATGCTCACCGAGACCGCGCTTGGTCGCACCGCCCGTAATGGCATTGTTCTGGCGATGGACGGCGTCGCGCGCCACATAGGGCGCTCCGCGCACTGGACCTGGATTGGCCGTTTGAGCGTTCTCGCCGGCTTTCTGGTGCTGTCCTTTACCGCCGTCATCGGCGCGATTTGCCTGGCCTACGTGTTTTACAGTGCCCTGGGCCAGTTCAGCGGCGCTTCCGAGCAGTCGGTGGCTCGCACCCTGTCGAATCTGGTGGAGAATCCCAACGGCCAGCGCAGTTTCATGATCTGGCATGCCAGCTTCCTGATTCTGGTGGCCGTGGTGTCGGTCCAGGGCGTGGTTGATGGGCTTGAGCGGGCTTTCCGGGTGGTTATGCCGGCGCTGCTGATGTTGTTGCTGGCGCTGTTTTTCTACAGCTACCGGTTTGGTGATCTGGGCAGCGCGGTGGACTTTATGCTGCGGTTTCATCCGGCAGACGTCAGCTGGAGCAGTCTCCAACTGGCGCTGGCTCACGCCTTCTACACCCTCGGATTGGGCATGGGCGTCTGGGTAATATTCGGGGCTTACATGCCGTCTTTTACCCCGCTCAAACGTTCAGTGTTTGCGGTGGCCCTGATGGATACGCTGATTGCCATCGTTGCCGGCCTGACCATCTACGGGCTGGTGTTCAATCGGATCGCCGGCGTGCCGAGTCAGGGGTTCGGGCTGGTGTTTCTGGACCTGCCAGCCAGCCTGGCGTCTGCCCCCGGCGGCCAGTTTGTTGCGACGGCGATGTTTGTGGCCATTCTGCTGGTGGCCTGGACAACGGCGCTGGCGTTGCTCGAGCCGGTTGTTGGCTGGTTTCAGGAGTGGGTAGGTGGTCCCCGGGGATGGTCCGCCACCATCATAGTGGTTGCCGCCTGGCTGGCCGGGCTGGGCACGCTGTTTTCGTTCAACAGCTGGTCTGACCTGACGCTCGCGGGCGGCACGCTGTTTCGCTGGATTGAAATCCTGACCGGAGGGCTGCTGATTCCGCTGGTCAGCATTGCACTGGCGATTTTTGTCGGCTGGGTGCTTCGCAAGCAACGGTCCCTCGTCATGATTGGTCGCACGCCGGCCTGGATTGCCGGTATCTGGTTCTGGGTGATCAAGCTGGTGTTGCCGCCGGTTATCCTGTTTATCGGCGGCCACTACGCGATGGTTTCCCTGGGAGCGCTCTGCGACGATGACCAGCAGGTGGAATGGTGCCGGGGCAGCTCCAACAGCCCGATCGAACACCCGGCACTGCCGACGCCTCACACCACCGATGCGGCTCCGCAAACGGAGCCCGGCACCCCGAATTCGGCGGCGAAAGAGGCCGGGTTGCCCGACGCTGCGCCAGAGCAAGTTCCCGGCGCCAAACCGGTCGGGCCGGATCGGGATAAGCCGGCCGCGGCGGAAAAAACCGAGTCGGTTCCGGCCGACGACGCCGCGGATAGCCGCGATTTCCTTTATGATAGTGTCTAGGCGTTATCCGATGAGCCGATCGGCAAAATGGCCGGACAGGACATGAAAGACCGAGATGCGATTTACCATGAACAGATGCAGGAAAGACCGTTTCGATGCCCCATCAGATTGATAAAAGTGCCCTGGTCATGCATTCCGCCGAGCGCATGTTCGCGCTGGTTAATGACATAGCCCGATACCCGGAATTTCTGCCCTGGTGCTCAGCCGCGGAGGTTCACAAGGCGGCGTCGGATGAAATCACCGCGTCCCTGGAAATCGCCCGGAGTGGCATTCGTCACCGGCTGACCACGCGCAATCAACTGGAAGCGCCGACGCGAATCCACATGTCGTTGGTGGACGGCCCCTTCCAGAATCTGCGAGGGCGCTGGACGTTTCAGCCATTGGACGAAACTGCCTGTAAAGTGGTTCTGTCGCTGGAGTTCGAGTTTTCCGGTTCGCTGTCGCGGATGACGTTTGGAACGGTCTTCAAACAGGCGGCCAACACCATGGTAGATGCGTTCTGTCGTCGTGCGGATGATGTCTATCGGGCGCAGGGAGCTTTGCCGTGAACGTTGAAGTGGCCTACGCCACCCCGGACAGGCAGAAGATTATCGCCCTGGAGGTGCCGGAAGGCACCACCGCCCTTGAGGCAGTCAAACTGTCGGGCATCGCTGACGTGTTTCCGGACATCGATCCGGACAGTCAGGACATGGGGGTATTTGGCAAAGTGGTGAAAGTCCCCGCGAAACACCAGCTCAAACCGGGAGACCGGGTCGAGCTGTATCGTCCTTTGCTGATCGATCCGAAGCAAGCGCGCCTGAACCGCGCCAAAAAGCCCCGCGACCAGGCGTAGCGACCTGCCCAGCTACGGCATCAGTAGGCCGGCGTTTTTTCCAGCAGGTTGGCTTCGTAGTGGGAATACTGGCCCTGGTCGTAATACACAATGACCCGCTGTTCCTTGATATCCCCGCCCCGGCGCTGGAAGGTATAGGTGTAGTATTCTCGCGACGCATCAATCGGGTTGAGCATCATCGGGGTTCCCAGCACTGAGTGAACCTGATCGCGGGTCATGCCCTCACTGAGTTTTGCCAGGTCTTCCTGTGATAAAATATTGCCCTGCTGAACGTTGATTTTATACACGCCGGGAAACGCACAGCCGGTCAGGAAGGTGATAAGCAGAAGTGCCGCGAGCTTTTGCATCGGTAGGGGAATTCCTCTATCTTGAAATCGCCTGCCAGAGCAGGTGTGGCTGGGACTGACCGTGTAACCGGTCCTATGGTACCGGAAGCCAATGGTACACCAAAGAGCGAACTGCAACATGTCATCTGAAAATACCGAATTACGCAAAGTCGGCCTCAAGGTTACCCTGCCACGGGTCAAGATCTTCAATATCCTGGAAAATTCCGAAGAACATCATCTCAGCGCCGAAGACGTCTACAAGAAGTTGCTGGAACAGGGTGACGATGTTGGTCTAGCCACGGTATACCGTGTGTTGACCCAGTTTGAGGCCGCCGGCCTGGTGCTGCGTCATAATTTCGAAGGCGGCCATGCCGTGTTCGAGATGGCTGGCGACGATCACCATGACCACATGGTCTGCACCCAGACCGGTGAGGTCGTTGAGTTTTTCGACTCGGTGATTGAAGAGCGCCAGAAGAAAATTGCCGCCGAGCACGGTTACGAAATTGTCGATCACAGCCTCATTCTCTACGTGAAGCCCACCCAGTCCTGAGTTCACTTGCCGCTGTCTGGTCAACACCCGGTCACCGTTTCATCGATGTCCTGCCTCAAGTCGGTTCCATAAAAAAGGGCAGATCGAGATCTGCCCGCAAAGCTCTCAGGGTCGAGAGGGGAATTCGGTCATGTCGCCGTCAGGTAGGCGAGGGTCTTGCGTGCCGTCAATGGTGGGTGGCCTGGCCCTTGCTGAACATTTCGCGGGCATGGGCGATGGTTTGCTCGGTCATGTCCACGCCACCCAGCATCCGCGCAACTTCACTGACGCGACCGCTGTCGTCCAGGCTTTCAATACGAGAGAAGGTCGCATCCTGCTCGGTAAATTTCGACACAAACAGGTGCTGATGACATTGCGCTGCCACCTGGGGCAGGTGGGTGACGCACAGCACCTGACCGTTGCTGCCCAGCGTGCGCAGCAGTCGGCCAACCACCTCGGCCGTGCCGCCACCGATGCCTACATCCACTTCATCAAAAATCAGCGTAGGCGTTGTTGATGTCTGAGCGACCACCACCTGAATCGCCAGGCTGATACGCGACAATTCACCCCCGGAGGCCACTTTGGCAAGCGGTCTGGCGGGCTGGCCCGGGTTGGCACTGACCAGGAATTCAATATCTTCATGGCCGTGGGCCGATGGCTCGGCATTACCGCTTTTGCTGAGGTGAGTGAC
>JAWVWU010000275.1:0-4184 GCA_033723595.1 Marinobacter sp.
AGGGTCACCACCAGCCCGGCGGTCATGCCGGCCATGGCGAACGCGTAGATGAAATTGATGCTGTGCACCGTGGAGGCCAGAGCCGAGTTCAGGCCCACCCAGACCGCGAGGCATCCCAGCGCCAGCACCGGATACGGCATCAGCAGTGCCAGAATCAGAATACCGAAAGCGCCGCCGACCGCCGAGCCGATGATCTGGCAGAGCGCCTTTTCAATGACCAGGCCGCTCTCGGGCCGGATTTGCAGGAAGACGGCCGAGACCAGGGCCCAATAGGGCCGGTCCAGCTGCAGGTACATGGACACAAACAGCGCCAGCGCCATGGAGATCACGCCTTTCAGGGCAAAAATCACCGCGTATCGGCTGGGCATTAACCACTGTGCCAGCAGCGGATGAAGCGTCATGAGATTAGTCGTCCAGGTAGATCGAGGCGGTCATCCCGGCACTTAACCGGACGCCATCGGGGATCGGGTCCAGTGTGATATCGACGGGGATGCGCTGGGCCAGCCGTACCCAGTTGAACGCCTGCTGGACTTGGGGCAGCATCTGGCTATTGCTGCTGGTATTGGTATTGGCAATGCCCTGGGCGATGCTGGCCACTTTACCCGTGAGCGCCGGACCGCCCGACATCAGCTTGAGACGAGCCTTCTGGCCGACGTGCACCTGTTGCAGTTTGGTTTCTTCAAAGTAACCGGTCACGTAAAAGGAATCGCGTCTGATCAGCGACATCACCGTCGACCCGCGACTGACGTAATTACCCTGGCGCAGGTGAAGGTTATTGACGGTACCGTCTTCCGGAGCAACCACGGTCGTGCGCTTCAGATCAATCTGCGCCGACGCCAGCCCGGCCTGCGCCAACTGATATCCGGCCCTGGCCGAGTCGGACTTGATGCGATAGCTTTCCAGATCTTCCTCGCTGATGGCCCGTTGCCCGGTGAGCTGCTCGCGCCGCTCATACTGATGCTTGGCCAACTCCCACGCACTGCGTTTCTGGGCGACCTGAGCCTCCGC
The DNA here is from genome assembly GCA_033723595.1 of Marinobacter sp. Classification (GTDB taxonomy): domain Bacteria; phylum Pseudomonadota; class Gammaproteobacteria; order Pseudomonadales; family Oleiphilaceae; genus Marinobacter. The sequence goes on from JAWVWU010000275.1 coordinate 1,009, forward strand.
CTGCCGCAAGGCGGCCTCGTAACGGGTATCATCGATGGTGAACAGGGTGTCACCTTTTTTGACCGGCTGATTGTTGCTCACCGCCAGCTCTGTGACCCAGCCGGACACGTCCGGCGCAATGGTGACGATATCCGCCTGTATCCGTCCGTCACGGGTCCAGGGTGCGTAGAGGTAATGATTCCACACCCAGAAACCGGCCAGCACCGCAATGGCGACCACTCCCAACGTAATACTGACCCGCAACAGCTTGCTCATGAGTACGCCCTACTCTCCAAACAGATAAACAATCGCCGCCAGGTAGCAGACGAACGAGGCCACATCCAGCCAGGCTTCTTTCCAGATGTATCGACGCAGGTCCAGGGTGTGAAGGCCCAGACGGGTGAGCGCGCTCAGGATAAACGCCATGGGCACCAGCGCCACCAGGGGGCTGAACAGCATTCCACCAAAACTCAGTTCGTGCAGCATGGCCCCTTGTTCCCCAGAGACTCCGGTGTGTTTGTCGGCTTCTGGCCGATACTGACAGAAAGAATAGTCAATCTCGCGGCATTCTGTGACAGGCGCCCCGATTCTGGTGGTATTGGCCCCGGCCGTCTAGTCGGGTACCGATGATTTTAAGGATGGCCCCGCACCTGAGGTTTAAGGTATCGGGTTACAAAGGCCAGTCGGCAGCATCGACCGTGTGACGCCCCACTGGCTGATCAGCCACGCCGCGCCACCGTCTGACGAACTCGCCGTCCGGATCATACTGTTGCGCCTGTTTGTCCAGATTGAATTGCCTAAGGCCCCTGGGGTCGGCACCCACGCCCGCAAGGTACTGCCAGTTACCGAAGTTACTGGCCACGTCATAGTCGATCAGTTGCTCCTGAAACCAGGCGGCACCGTAACGCCAGTCCAGCTCCAGTTCGTTGACGAAGCAGCTGGCGACCAGCTGGCGGGCGCGATTGCTCATGTAGCCGGTTTCGCGCAGCTGATTCATGGCGGCGTTCACCAGCGGATATTCGGTCGTACCCTGACACCAGGCCTGAAACCGGTGGGGATAGAAACTGGCTGGGCGCCGTTTGCGCTGGACGCCGTCCCGGCGGAACAGGTTGGCACCGTGTTTGAGGGCATACCAGTGGAAATAGTCGCGCCAGAGCAGTTCGAACCACAGCCAGTAAGTGGACGAATTCCGCGCCCGCGTGCGTTCGTACTCGGCAATGGCTTCCGCCACCTCACGCGCAGACAGGCATCCCAGCGCAAGCCAGGGCGACAGTTTTGAAGACGAGGCCCAGTCATCCAGCGCATTACGGGTCTCTTTGTAGGTCGCGATCCGGTCGGTCCCGAACAGAAAGGCCTGCAGCTGTGCCAGCCCCGCCGCTTCACCACCGTCGATTGGCATCGACGATCGAGGCTCGGGCACCGAAGGACAGTCACCCCGGTTATCCTCGGCAAAACCCGGGGGCGGGGGCAGCGCTGTCAGGGTTCTGAGACGCAACGCGGCCGGTCCGCCGGCTTCGTGCTTTTCGACCTGCTTGCGGAACCGGGAAAAGGTATCCGGCAGGTCAGACAGGGGCGTCGGCAGCGAACCTTCAGTGAACAGGGCAAGCGTTTCAAAGCTCTGGCAGTGGACGTCGCTCAGTTGCTGACGGATCGATTGCCACTGGGCGGCCTCTTCGGTACCCGGTTGCCGTGTCCGGATCAACTGCCCCAGCTGATACTGATGAACCAGTTCCGGAATGACGCGTTCCGGATAGCCAAAGGCGATGTGCAGACGCTGGCCCAGTGGCCGCAAGCTTCGCTCCAGGGCAACCAGGCTTTGCCAGAGAAACCGCCAACGATGATCACCCATGCCGCGACACTGGAATGGTCCGGACTGAAACCAGCGTGGGTCAACCACATACACGCACAGGAGCAGATCGGATTTGCTCGCCGCGAGCAAGGCAGCGTTATCGTGCAGGCGAAGATCGCGGGTAAACCAGTAGAGCGTGCGCACGCAGGAAACCTCCGGTCAGTCAGTGAACTGACCAAGTGTACGCCTATCAGGAACCGGCAGATTGCTGTGCCCGGCCCAAGTCCGCAACCGGCTCAGGACAGCTTTTTACGGACCTGGGATACAAATTCGGCAAAAAACGCCAGGAACACTCCGGCCATCAGCCCCAGTAATGAGGCCAACGTGAGTACCAGGGCCAATGACGCAGATTTATTCTCAGCGCTCTGCCTGGCAACCGCAACGGCTTTAGGAGGCTGCAAACTCTGCAACTGCGCCTCAATATCCGCTTTTTTTTGATAAATGCCTGCCACGGCCGTCGCAGAGTCGTTGCCTCGGCTGTCCTTGAGCTGCTGCAAAGACTGATCGAGCGCTGCCAGTTGCTGCTTGAGCGCGCCCTTGCGCCCTTCGAGTTCAGACCGCTGGGCAGCCATCGCATTATCGATCAAGGTCTGGTGAAGCGTTTTAATCAGCTCGCGATTATCCGGCGAGGACATCGATACCAACTTGACCAGAGCGGTATCTTTAGGATTGTCGAAGTGAATATCGAAAGGCAGCCGGGTGCCGGTCGAAGTCGTATACTGAGCCCTGGCCCCGGGCCACCAATCCGATTCCAGCGTTGCAATGACCCCCGCAGGCGACGTCAGATAGGTGCTTGCGTCCAGTTTACCAACCTGCAACAGACTGACGTATTCATACTGGGCCGGGGCGAACACAACGTATAGACCGCCTGACGCGGCGCACAGCAGAAATACCACACAGATCATCAGCCTCCGTCTGACCAGTGTCGCTGCCAGATCCACGAGGCTGATCTCGTCTTCGGGTAAGGAAGGGCTAACGGGCTGTGTCATTGAGCATGATCCCGAGGGGCAGTCGTAACCGCCGAAATTAAGGACGACCAACTCTACAAGTTACCAGTAAAGACTAGCAGTTACCGCCCTGTAATACTGTGCAGCGTGTGGAAAACCGGCGCTCGTCCACGTTTAAACGCACCCGTTCGCCACTGAAAATACGCTCAGGCACCTGAATCACGTGACCGATGGCCAGTTTGGTCCGGGCCTTGGCCAACTGTCTCCGGTCACGTTTTGCCGCCAATACTGTCACTCCGACAGCCAGAAAGTACAGTTGGCCAGTTCGCGTTCAATCGGACAAGCCGGCGACTGATCAGAGGAGACCTCGCCGCCGATAGTTGTGTCGTCAAACTTGACAC
>JAWVWU010000276.1:0-4169 GCA_033723595.1 Marinobacter sp.
CGCTTTCGTGAGCCGATGCTGGTTACCCATCGGGGGATCAGCGGGCCGGCCATGCTTCAGATTTCCAGTTTCTGGCACCCCGGAGACGCCCTGAGCATCAACGTCCTGCCCGGGCAAAACGCCCGGGACGACCTGTACGCATTGCGTAAGCACAAACCCCAGACCACGGTTGCCGGTTATCTCCAGCAATCACTGCCGCGACGATTCGCCGAGGCGTTCAACGACCTCCATCAGTGGCAAGGCCCGCTGCAGGGTTACCGGAATGCCGACATCGACCGGGTCGCGGACACGCTCAGCCACTGGACCCTCAAACCCGCCGGCACCGAAGGTTACAGAACGGCAGAGGTGACCCTGGGTGGCGTTGACACCCGCCAGCTCTCATCCCGGACCATGGCCGTCAACGACCGCCCCGACCTGTTCTTCATCGGCGAGGTCGTCGACGTCACCGGTCACCTCGGCGGCCACAATTTCCAGTGGGCCTGGGCCTCCGGAGTAGCGGCCGGTCAGGCCGTGGGACAGTAACGCACCGACCGGAGAGGCCGACGCTTTGACCGGCCGGGTGACTGCCCAAACCCCGCTGCGCCGTGTAACCTGTACCGACAGATTCAACCGGAGATACCACAATGATGCATGCCATAGTAACGGGGCACAGTCAGGGACTGGGCCACGAGATCACTCGCGCCCTGCTTGAGAAAGGCGTACGGGTCATGGGCGTGTCGAGAGGGTCCGCAGCGTCATTGCAGGAGACCTATCCCGAGCTGCTTCAGGAAGTCAGTCTGGATTTCGCGGCAGCAGCGCGCGTCGCAGAGTGGTTGGCGTCCGACGCCATGACGACCTTTTTCAGCGGTTGCGACACGGCTCTGCTGGTGAACAATGCCGGTGTTGTGCAGCCTATCGGTGCGCCCGGAGCACTGGCGGGCGATGCGGTGGCCCGAGCGGTGCAGGTCAACGTCACCGCACCGCTGCTGTTCGCCAATCAATTTGTCGCTGCCACCGAGGCCATTGGCGACCGGCGACTGGCGCACATTTCCAGTGGCGCCGGCCACACACCCTACGCCGGCTGGAGCACCTACTGTGCCACCAAGGCGGCGCTGGACATGCACGCCCGGGCCGTTGCCCTGGACAACATCAACGGCTTATCCGTGGTCAGCATGGCGCCGGGCATTATTGATACCGCCATGCAGGCGACCATTCGCGACGCCGAACCGGGACAATTCCCGAAACGCGACCAGTTTCGCCAGCTCAAAACAGAAGGACGCCTGGCCTCTCCCGAACAGGTCGGACACAGACTGGCGGCGTATTGCCTGTCGTCCCATTTTGGCACCGAACCGGTCGATGACATTGCCCGCTGGGGCTGAGCCGGGCCGCGTCAGTCCGGCGAGTACATTTCCTCAACCAGTTGCCGCACCAGTTCGCCGGCGGGCATTTCCCGTGCCAGCGCGACCCCCTGCCCGGCCCAGTAGGCGTCAAACCCGAATTGGCCGGAGTCCACACCAGCGCGCTTCAGGGCCTTACCGGCCGAGTAGGCAATGGGGTAATCGGGACAGGGAGGCTGGTCTGACGAGTCCACTTCCTGCCACCAGCGGTCTACAATCCCTCGTGCGGGGCGGCCGGAAATGACCCGGGTGATGCGCGTTTCAAGCCCTTCTCCGCGAATCAGCAGGCGGCGGTAACGATCGTCCGCGGCGGATTCAGGACACAAAATAAACGCAGTGCCCATCTGCACCCCACAGGCGCCCAGATCCTGGGCCGCCCGAATGCCACGGCCGTCCATGATGCCGCCTGCGGCAATGACCGGCAGCTTGCAGCGATCCAGAATCAACTGCACCAGCGGGCCAGTGCCCAGCTCCGGATCATCGGAGACGGGATCAAAAATCCCGCTGTGACCTCCGGCCTCGCGCCCCTGGGCAATCACCCCGTGAAGACCGGCCTGCTCAATGGCGACTGCCTCCTCGACGTTGGTGGCGCTGGCAATCAACCGGATGCCCGCCGCCTTCATCTGATCAATCCAGTCGCCGGATGGCAGGCCAAAGTGCAGACTGACGACGGCCGGCCTCTCCTCAAGCAGCATGGCCAGCATCTCGGGCTGCTCGATGAAGCTGGAATACGGCAGCTCAAGTGCCTGCGGTGCCAGCACCCCGAGCTCGGTGAAATAGTGTCCCAGATAATCCAGCCAGCGGACTTCCCTGGTGCGGTCAGCGACTGCCGGCTGATGGCAGAACAGATTGACGTTGAACGGCCGGTCCGTCAGCGCCCGGGTCTGCCGGATGAGGTCACGGGCCTGGACCGCGTCACTGGCGCCCAGACCAATCGAGCCCAGGGCACCGGCGTTTGAAACAGCCGCGGCCAGCGCGGGCGTCGAGACGCCCACCATCGGGGCCTGAATAATCGGATACCAGACATCAACAATCTGCTTGAACTGCGCCATAGGCAAACTCCCTGGAGAAACGTCTGATGATACTGCGTGACGATGGCGGGTTGAGGAACCCCGGGTCAAGTCCTGGCAGATTACCACCCGGGCCGTAACGGACGGGAGACCCGTGGATCGATAGTCGTCATTGATCCCATGAATACCGGACCGGAACCGCGGACAACAACTCATTACAAAAAACCCGTCGCCCGGGCTACCCCCCACCGCGAACACTTTCTAAACTGTCTGACAGACTTTTGGGCGGGGTGATCCGCGGATCTGAGGGAGTTCGGCGTATCCGTTTCCTGTTGTCTCATCTTTTCAGTTTACGACTGGTCATAGCCGGTATGGCGTTGTTTATCATACTGGGCGGTTCGACCCTGCCCGGTCTGGCGAGCCTCGACCAGGCGGTCCTCGGGCTGGTTCTTGAGGCCCAGAATCCAGCGAACGAACCCCGTCAGCCAGCAACCGAACAGCCGGTCGGCGCGCTGCTTGAGCAGCACGGCATTGCCACACCCGGCTGGTCTGAATACGCAACCGACGGCTTGCTCGCCGGGGCCGCCCTGTTTCTGATCATCGCGATGCCGAGTCTCGGGACCCTGCTGACGTCTCTGACGGTTGCGCTGGGATGCGCTGCCCTGATGGTTAGCCAGGCACTGCTGATCGTCTATCAGCATGTGTGGCTGCCGCTGGGCACGGTCACGCTGTTCCTGCTCGCCGGCCTGGTGATCATGCTGTTCTGGATGCAGCCGTATCGGGAAATTCGACAGTGGCGCAGCAATGCCTGCCAGGCGCGACTGCATCTCGCCCGCAACCTGCTACAGCAGGGCCACACCGATGATGCCCAGAGCGCACTGACCCTCTGCCCCGAACACCCGGAAAAACTCGACCTGCTTTACGACATTGCGATCCAGCAGGAGCGCAAACGGCAATACGACAGCGCGGTTCGCACGTTCAACCAGATTCTCACCGGTAACCGTCAGTACCGGGACGTGAAAGATCGCCTTCATACGCTCACCCAGCTGGTCGCCGGCGCGCCGGTCGCGGTCGGCGGCGGGTTCGAGGCGACCCGAACGCTGGTGATGCCCGACCAGGTGGTCAGCAAGCCGACCCTGGGGCGCTACGAGATCGAACGGGAACTTGGCCGCGGTGCCATGGGCGTGGTTTATCTGGGCAAGGATCCGAAAATCGCCCGAACGGTCGCCATCAAGACCCTCAGTTACGAGCAGTTCGATGCCGCACATCTGAAGGATCTTAAAGCCCGCTTCTTTCGTGAGGCGGAAGCCGCCGGTCGGCTCAACCATCCGGACATCGTCACGGTCTATGACGTCGGCGAGGAGGCCGACCTGGCGTTCATCGCCATGGATTATGCCGATGGCAAGCCGCTGAGCGCGTTCGGCAAGCCCAAGTCCCTGCTCCAGATTCAGGTTGTACTGGAACTGATCGCGAGGGTGGCGGACGCCCTCGACTACGCTCACGGCCAGAAAGTAATTCACCGGGACATCAAGCCCGGCAACATCATCTACAATCGCCAGTCCGGCGCCCTGAAGATTACCGACTTCGGCATCGCCAAACTGGCAGATGACTCCCGGACCCGCACCGGCAGTGTCATGGGCAGTCCGCTTTACATGTCACCGGAACAACTCAAGGGGCAGAAAGTCACCGGCGCATCGGATATCTACAGCCTCGGTGTCACCCTCTACAAGCTGCTGTCCGGGGAGACGCCGTACCAGGGTGACTCGCTGGCAAACCTGACCTA
>JAWVWU010000277.1:0-4168 GCA_033723595.1 Marinobacter sp.
AGGCATGGCACTGTGCAAAGCCGATGCCCAGGACGGCACACCTGACGTCCAGGACGTGGAACGGGCGGCCGTTCAGGGGTTGGTCGATGCCTATGAGACCCGCCGCTTTACGGAGATCAGCCCTAACATCGCCGTAGGCGCCGTTTCGTCGTAGTGTCCGGTCAGGCCAACAATCGGTAACACGGCGACACACATTACAAACAGACTTCCTCAGAACGGCATTTTATCATTCAATTGTGGATTCAAGCAGTATCCCCCCATGACGGAGGAGCCAGGTAGTCCCTCCGTCGCCAAATGGGGCGTCTCCACCGGAATAACGAATTTTTCAGGCACTTTCGTTCTTTCCTTGGTATTTCTTCTGGCCAGCAGATTGCTGGCCTTTTTATTGCCCGTCACAAAACCCGATGACGCGACTGATTCATTGGCAGTGTCACTGCTATACTGGCGCCTCTGATCGCCCAACCAGTACATGCCATGCCCTATCCCGGATCGGTGTCCGTTGCCGCACTGCGGCAATACATTCGCGCAGCTCACGCTGACGGTATTGATACTGCGCCCCTGCTGGTAAAAGCCGGCCTGAACGAGAACATTCTGTCGTCCGATGAGGCCAGATTGTCCGGTGATTCATTCCAGACATTCATCAGGCTTTTGTGCGATCACAGCAGGAACCCGCTTCTGGGGCTGCAAACCAGCGACTTTGTGCAGCCAGGCTCCTACAGTGTTTTGGGCTACATCACCATGAGTTGCGCGACGCTGGGTGATGCCATAGCGCGGATTGCGCCGTTTGAAAAGCTGGTGGGTGACATGGGCATTACCCGGATCAAACCGGGCGTCAGATCGACCCGACTGAGCTGGCAGTGCGCTTACACCGATCCAGTGGTCCGGCCTCAACTGGTGGATAACGTATTTGGATCGTGGATCCGATATGCACGTTGGCTGGCCGACAATCCGATCGCCAGCCCGACCGGGGTTACGCTGACCCGCCCCTCGCCGGGTGCCGGACTGGAATCAGCCTACACGGAGCGCTGGGGCTGCCCGGTTACGTTCCAGGCACCGCACAATGCTCTGACTTTCGCAACGAAGCTGCTTGCAGAGCCTCTGCGTCAGCCAGACAGTCAGCTCCGCCGAACGCTTGAGGCCCATGCCTACAGCCAACTGGCAACATTGGACACGGATACAACGCTCATCACCCGCGTGAAACACGCCATCCAGCAACAGCTGATTCACGGAATCAGCCGTCAGGACATCATCGCCAGTGATCTCGGCATGACCACCCGCACCCTGCAGCGCAAACTCAGTCATGAGGGCGCGCCCTATCAATCACTGCTGGACGACGTTCGTCAGGCGATGGCTGAAGACCTTCTCGCAACGACGCAGCTTCCGATTCCCGAGGTCGCCCAACGACTGGGTTTCAGCGAGACGGCGTCCTTTCATCGGAAGTTCAAATTATGTAGCGGGGTGACACCGGGGGAGTTTCGAAGTCGGGCTGCAACCCGGGAGCAAAGCGGCTGAGCCTGAGTGCACACTGCTTACAGGCGGACGGAAAACACTGAAGCGGCGCGCGTGAGACGCACTATCAATAGTCCGCCTCACGCGCCAAACCATAGCCGCCCAGGTGACGTTAGAGCTTGCGACCTTTGCTGGCGGCAATACGCAACCGGAGCGCGTTCAGCTTGATAAAGCCGGCCGCGTCTTTCTGATCGTAAGCGCCCTGATCTTCTTCGAACGTCGCAATTTTCTCATCAAACAGCGAATCGTTCGACTTCCGGCCGACCACGTCAACGTTACCCTTGTAAAGCTTCAGACGAACAGTGCCATTGACGTATGTCTGGGTCTGATCAATCAGCGCCTGCAGGGCCTCCCGCTCGGGTGACCACCAGTAGCCGTTGTAAATCACTTCGGCGTAGCGCGGCATGATGCTGTCTTTCAGGTGAGCGACTTCCCGGTCGAGGGTAATGGATTCTATCGCCCGGTGAGCCCTCAGCATGACGGTGCCGCCGGGTGTTTCATAACAGCCACGGGACTTCATGCCGACATACCGGTTCTCGACAATATCGAGACGCCCGATGCCGTTATCACCAGCCACCTTGTTCAGGTAGGCCAGCACTTCGTGGGCCTTCATGGTCTGACCGTCAATGGCGACAATGTCGCCCTTCTCATAGGTCAGCTCGATGTAGGTGGGCGTATCCGGCGCCTTCTCCGGTGAGACGCTCCAACGCCACATATCTTCCTCGGCTTCTGTCCAGGGGTCCTCCAGAACCATACCTTCATAAGAAATGTGCAGCAGGTTGGCATCCATGGAGTAAGGCGATTTGCCTTTTTTCTTCTCCACAGGAATATTGCGCTCGTCACAGTAGGCCAGCAGTTTTTCCCGGGAGTTGAGGTCCCATTCACGCCAGGGTGCAATCACGTGAACGCCCGGCTTGAGGGCATAGGCGCCAAGCTCGAAACGAACCTGGTCATTGCCCTTGCCGGTGGCACCATGGGAAATCGCATCCGCGCCGGTCTGGTTGGCGATATCAATCAGTTTCTTGGCGATCAGCGGACGCGCGATTGAGGTACCAAGCAGGTACTCGCCTTCATAAACGGTATTGGCGCGGAACATGGGGAAGACGAAATCGCGAACAAACTCCTCGCGCAGATCCTCAATGAATATCTCTTTGACACCAAGCGCCTCGGCCTTGGCGCGGGCCGGTTCGACCTCCTCGCCCTGCCCCAGGTCGGCGGTGAACGTCACCACTTCGCAACCATAGGTGTCCTGCAACCAGCGCACAATGACGGAAGTATCGAGGCCACCAGAGTACGCAAGTACCACCTTTTTGATATCAGACATGCCCTTGCTCCAGACGGATCAGAATGGGTGAAAAATGAAAGACAGGCATTGTACGGCAGTCGCCGGCGAACGACCAGAATGGATGAAACTCACGCAACAGGAACCGGGACACCGAGGCGGGGTCATTTTCGTCAACGAGCGGGCCGGCGGCGCCTGCTGATGTCGATATCAGCGATCACACCGGAAACCTGCCCGGAGTCAATGGTCGGAGACCGTCCAGGCTGCACAAACGTACAGCCTGGGAAGATGACGGGGGGCGTATATCAGCGTAGCGGTAGCAGAACAGTGTCGGCTCAGACCGCAGCCTGTTGCTGGGTCACTTCCTCCCGAATACTGTCCCAGCCATCTTTGACCTGACGCAGCAATCCGGCAACTTCGTCCAGCTTGGCAACGTTGCTCTGAACGTTGGCTTCAAACAGGGTACGCTCCATGTAGTCATAGAGTGCCTCGAGCCGCTGGGCAAGCTCTCCGCCCTGCTCGAAATCCAGGAAACCGCGAAGGCCACCGATGATTTCTATCGCCTTGTTGATCAGCTGGCCTTTACCTTCAAAATCCTTGGCCTGCATCCGGGCTTTTGCCATGTTGATGCGCTCGAGAGCTCCGTTGTAGAGGAGCTGAATCAGCTTATGCGGATCCGCATCGGTGATGCTGGTCTGGGTGTTGACCCGTTGATATTGCTGCAAACCATTCATAATTGACCTCATTCGTTGCCATGCAATAATGTCGCGCGCCAGGCATGAGGCGCGTTAATTACCGCTGTTCTGTGGCGCCAGGGCAGCAAGTTGCTGGCTGACATAATCCCGGGTGCTGTTCAGCTGAGCGATGAGCGAATCGGCAGAGCTGAACTGCGCCTTCAAACGTTCCTGATAGGACTGAATCCGGGTTTCCAGCTTGGCTCGCTCTTTCGCGACATTCTGCAGGTCCCGATTCAGACTGTTGGTTCGGTTCTCAAGAGCCCCGTCAACGCCCAGGAAGCGGGTGACCAGATTGACCGTACGCTCACCCACACCCTCGATGAAATTGATGTTACCCCGATTACCAGTGGTGCCACCGGTAATACGAACCTGCAGCCCTGACGCCGGGTCAGTACCGCCGTTGACGTACAAAACCTGACCATCGCCGCTGGCCGCTTGCCCATTAATCGTGCCCGCCACGTCTTGACCCGCTGTGCCGGTTTTTACGGACAACCCCAGACTGCTCGCAGCACCGGGCTCCAATGACGTAATACTGACATTGGATTCGCTGCCGAACTTACCCGACGTAAAGGTCAGTTTACCGCTACCGTCGAGCCCGACCTGGACTGAACGACCTGCCGCGCTGAGCGCCGTGCTGGCA
>JAWVWU010000278.1:0-4167 GCA_033723595.1 Marinobacter sp.
TCAACCGTTTTGCCTGACGACAATAGCGGTCTGGAACCACCTGATCCCATCCCGAACTCAGACGTGAAACAGACCAGCGCCGATGGTAGTGTGGCATCTGCCCATGCGAGAGTAGGTCATCGTCAGGCTCCTAATACCGAACAGCCCCGACAGCGTAAGCTGCCGGGGCTTTTTTATGCCATAAACCAAGGCCACTGGAATCGTGACGACAAGGGCTGCTCGATTTATTCCGGGGTCGGCCCTGATGACTGCTCAATGTCCAATCTATGACGTCGCGCACAGTGACATTGTGTAAAGCGCGCTACGCTGTTCCCTAGAACTGGCAAAAAAAAGAATCGCCAGCACATCAGAGACACTCATCAAAGCTCAATAACAAAAAGGCCCCGACATGGACGCGTGGCCCTGAGTGAGATGACATCATGCCGAAAACCGTGTGGTCGCTTCTGGCGCCATTACTGGTCGTGGGCTGGAATGCCAGCGCCGAGTTGCGCCCGATATCTGATGACGCCCTGTCTGACGTGACCGGGCAGGCCTTTATTTCCGTTGATCGCCAGTATCATCCGGATCCCGCCCAGCCCATTGCCTATACCCGTGTCAATCTGGGCATGGACATCGATATACAGACGAACGTGGATACGCTGGAACTCGGACGGTACGATCGTTCCGGAGAGAAACCAGGCTCGTCAGATGTCTATATCGAGGATTTTGCGCTTGGTTACATCAACAACCAGGCCTACTACAGCGCCAACCCCGACGCGCCGCATCAACGGAAGCCGGACGGTTCCGCCTACGGAGAGGGTGAGATTGTTCCATTCCATATCAGCAATCCGTTTCTCGAGTTTGCCTACGACCAATCCACAGACGAAATTGCCGGCTTCCGGTTTGGCTTTGGTGATTCACTGGGCATCCTCTCGGGCAAGATCAAAACCCTGACGGGTAACGTCAATATTGACATCATCGATCACGGTGAAGGACTGAGGAACGCCAGTTCCAACGGTAATCTATTCGATCAGCTGATCGTGCTGTTGACGCCGCTGCTTGAAGGAGGCAGCCCGCTCGAGACTAAAGCAGAACTGGTGTATGGCGCCGACAATGACCCAAATCTTGGCGAGCGCGATCCCGTTCGCGGTGAATACGTGGGCATTCCCAATGGTGAGAAATTTGTCCTGAAGGATGCCAGTGGCTTTACCCGGTGGTCGGTCAAAAACCTGATTGGCTGGGGGTCCAGTTCAGAGATCGAAGTGCCCGGCTGCTCCCTGCTGAACTGTCCGGGTGGCGATATTTACGTGTATGCCCAGGACTGTCTCGTTCTGGGCATTGATTCGTGCTTTGACCTCGACATTTACAACAGTTTCCCGGTGGGTCAGGTAGACGAGGTCAATGGCGAGCGCCGGATAACGGGCCCTGCGGAGGGCGCGTTTATGTCGTTCGAAACCCAGGATCTCGAGTGGCTCAAGGATGTCAGCAACACTGATCCTACGCCGGCGGACTTCATCAAAGCCACAGCGGGGGCATTCTTCAACATTCCGAACGGCGCGACAGAGGTGAATCTGAACGAAGCTCTGAATGGCGTGCAGCGTTATCGCACGGAATACATAGACCGCGGTCGCGGACTTTTCTGACGGGTGTACGTTATGGCTACTGCACACTCACACCATCAACCCTTGCCCGTGATCCTGTTGGCGTTGTTCGCGCTGTGCCCGCTGACAGCCGCGGCTGAACTCCAGAGCCTCTCGGAAACCGAACTGTCCAGGGTAGACGGTGCCGGTATCGGCCTGGTTCTGGAGGATTTCAAGTTTGAGCATGGGACGGATGTTCAAAATGGCCGCATTTTCAAAATAGGCGGTCTCAAGAGCACGGACGGCCGTGATGTCGAGATCGTCGTTAACAAGCTCTACATTGGCGGTTCGGGAAGCGACCACGGCGCTCACCTGGGAGCGGTCAATCTCGGGCGTCTCATCAATCCATTTCGCATAGACGTGATCGATGGCAATACCGTTGGTGTTACCGATAAAGCGGTTCTTGAATTTGCCGCACCGTCAATGGTTAGCGCATCAGAGGGATACGATTGCATGGGGGCGAGTGCGGCTGCAGGCTCTGGGACCTGTTCCAGTCGCCCGGCCAGTGCCGCCGCCGGCAACGGTGAACGCGCGGATATCGGGATGCAGATGAATGTCGCTGTTGGCACGGACCGTTCGGCGAACATTAATATTCACGCCAAAAGTGCGGTCATTGACGGCAGTTACCTCAGGCTGTGGGGTGACAACGAGCGTCGACAGCTGGTAGGCCAGTTCAAGCTGAACTTCTATACCCCGGAGCTTTCAATCAATGCCTGCGCCCAGGATGGGAGTGCCTGTGGGTCTCGCATAACCATGAGGAACTTCGCGCTCGAACTGGCGCTGGGCAATGAGTTGCAACCGATGTTCCTCGACGTGGACGGTACCGGAAACTTTGTAGTCGAAGTCGCGCCGATCCGGCAGCCACGACCGGGTGAAATCGGTGGTGACGGGCTGCGTGACAGCAGTGACCCGGCGACCTGGGATTTCTACCACGATTACTACACCAATCCGGATTACAGAAGCAGTCTCACGATTGGCAACCTGTCTGTCGGCGATCGTGATTTCGGATCGGCGCGGATACAGGGGATGCTTATCCAGCATTTGAAGATTCAGACCAAGGACCTGGCGCAATGAACAGGATATCGACGTATCACCCACGGCTGTTTGCGGTCATTTTGATGGGGCTGCTCGTTAACGGTCCTGCCACTGCGGAGCTTTCCAGTCTAGATGATGGTGAACTGTCAAGGGTGTCCGGGCAGGGCGGTATCTACCTCTCAGGTGATATCAGCATTAACGAGTCGGGCGGTCCGCTGGCGAATACCTATTTTGGAAGCTGCAGTGACGCTGCCAAGCAATGCGGTGCCCGCCTGGCGTTTCGACTCAAGGAAGACAGCGGCTGGATGGTGCTGGACGACATTCGGGGCCGGTTTTCGTTCGAGGGTCTGACACTCAAGGTTCGTCACATCAAAGACGGATTTGGCGGCGATGGCGCTCTGTTCAACCGGGATGTGCTGGAACTGGGACTGCCCAATGTCGTGCGCTTCGACTCGGTTGCGTTCAAATTCGCGACCAGCAGTACGGCGCGCCCGATCGATCCCGGATTCCAGCAAACCGATATTTTGTCTGTGGAGATGCAGGGGGATGTCACTCTTGAAGGGAATCTTCTCGTCTTTCCCACCGGTCACCCGTAGGGAGCGGCTGCCACCATGGTGTCTTTGAGACTGAATGTACAATCTGGCCTGATTCTGTTTTCGATGAGCTGCCTGTATTGCCCCGCCCCGTACGCTGATATGCAACGGCTTGATGAGTCTGCGATGTCCGATATCAGTGGCCAGAGCGGTATAACCATGGAAGTGGGGCTGGACGTGACAGCGGATAGACTCTCGTACTTTGACGACGGTAATGGCCTGTATCTCGATAATGTTCGGGTGGGGTCCGCATCGGATCCAACTGGCAGTGCCTATCACCTGGTCAAGGTGGACCTCGGGGAAGATGCCAGTCTGAACCTGGACTATCTGGTCCGGGACCGGCGCATTGAGTTCGGCGACATCCGTCTTGCAGGGGCGCCGGGTATCAGCATGGGCGGCGTCTATTTCGATCACAACCTGAAGGGAACCCTCAGTATCAAGCCCGGTGGCGCGCTCGGTGGTAACGGCTACACCTTTGATTCGGCCTTTACCATGACCGGTGGCCGGCTGGGCTATCGCACCAACGGCAACGAATTCTTCCTTGATGATGTCACCATGGATGTCAGCGCTCTTGGCATCACGCTCGATGTTGTAGACGGGGTGCTCAAGCTTGATGCGCCGTCCATTGTGGGCAGTTTTGATGTGGGTGCTATTCGCTACAGCAATAACCCGGTGAATCACGGTACCAGCGTTGATGCAACCTCGGGTCTGGCACTGCCCAGTTACGGCGGTCTGTCCGGTGATTTTGACCTGTCCTCCGCAACGGATATCCAGGCGGGCGGTCGCGACGGTACGCAGGGCCTCCGAATTGACAACCGGACGACGATCAATAGCGCCAATTTTCTGTATACAGATGATGATCATTCTCTGGCATTGCGGGGGATTACCGGGGCCTTTGCCGTTGACGATCTGCGACTCGA
>JAWVWU010000279.1:0-4166 GCA_033723595.1 Marinobacter sp.
CAACTCACGGAGCAGCAGGCATCTCTGGCTGCCGGCAGACCCAACCGACGAATTGATGCATCTGCACGCCGAGGTTCATCGGCAACTCAGCCTGAACGGCCTGTCGTGCGATGCGCGCCGGTTTCGACCCCACGTCACCCTCGCTCGTCTGGGCCGGCAGGCTGACTCCGTCGTGCCTTTTCTGGAAGCGCACGCCGGTTACCGCCTGGCGCCGTTTTCCGTACCGGAGTTCACCCTGTTTCGCAGCACACCCGGACCCGCCGGCTCCCGTTACGACGTGCTGGACCGTTATCCTCTGGGCCAGGCCATTCGGCCGGTCGATCAAGGCGACAAGCGACCGGATCAGACGTCGTAGTCGATCAGCAGAACAGGTGCCGAAATGTTCAGAAACGCCGCGCCTGACTGAAATGACGACGCCAGAAACGGCTTTGTAGAGAGGAATCGATGACACCACTGGACGAGGACGCATGGATGAACTGACCGTTGCCCATGTAGATGCCGGCATGGCCGTCCTTACCACTGAGGTGGAAAAAAACCAGGTCGCCGGGTTGCAGGTCATCGGCCAAAACCGGATCACCCGTGGCGAGCATCTGGCCCGTGGTGCGGGGCAACCGCACACCTAACGCTTCCCGGTAGGCGGTCACGATAAAGCCGGAGCAATCGAAGCCGTCTGCGGAGGTGCCACCGTATTGATAAGGCGCCCCCTCATAGCGGTTGAAGACCTGCCATAACCGCTCGGCCCGGGCCTGTGGCGTCCAGGATTCGGCCGAGGTGACCATGCCCGATTGGTAGAGGCCGCTGTTATCAGGCGGCAATGCCTGACGACTCGCGCAGCCGCCCAGTGCCGCTATGATGACCAGACCCAACGCCAGCCGCGCCAACCACCAACCGCTGGCTGTCACTGACGGGCAGCCTGCAATTCGTGCCGGGCGCTGAGAATCACCCGCACAGATGACCGGACCAGCAATACCACCAGGGCGCTTGCCACCAGCACGTCCGGCCAGCCGGAACCTGTGAGCCAAACGCCACCGGCGGCCACCAGAACCGACAGGTTGGAGGCGATATCGTTGCGGGAACACTCCCACACCGAACTCATATTGACGTCCTCATTCCGGTGGCGCCATAGCAGCAACAGGCACAGGGAGTTGGCCGCCAGCCCGAGCAGGCTGAACCAGCCCATCACCTCAAACACCGGCACCGAGGGCACCATCAGTTTGTGGACGACCTGACCGGCAACCACCAGCGCGGCCAGCCCGATCAGCCCGCCCTTGAACAGCGCCACCCGGGCCTTGGCCTCTGTACCGCGGGCAACAGCAAACAGGCTCAACCCATAGGTCAGGGCGTCGCCGAGGTTATCGAGACTGTCGGCCAGCAATGCCGTGGACCCGCCGTAGACCGCGGCCGCCACAATGACCACGAACAGGATAGCATTGATCGCCAGCACCGCCCGCAACGTCACCCGCTGGCGACCCTGCCGCGCATCCAGAGAACAGTCGTCGTCACAACACCCCGCCATAAGAGCAGCTCCTCGTTTGTGCGATTGGCTGACGGCTCACCGCTGGCACAGTCGGCTCCGACAGGCCCTCAGGATAACGCACAGGGCCTCAAGCCGTCACGGTATCCACCACCTCCGTGGTGAAATCCGCGGGCATGACTATCTCCAGCATTTCGATGTCCTCGCTGTGGCCCACTTCCCGGTGACGGATGCCCGGCGGCTGATAGACCGAGGATCCGGCCTCCAGCCGCACAATCCCCTGCCCCTCATACTCGAATTCGATCCAGCCGCGCAGCACATACACCAGCTGGAAGCGGGTCTGGTGACAATGGGGCGAGCTGACGACGTCGGCACCCTCGGCCGCCCGTATCACATGGGCCACCACCTGACCTTCCGTGGCCTCGCGAATGCCCAGGTCCCGGTATTCGAAGAACGATCTCAGGCCCCGCTCGAACCGGGCGTCACGGGCATGGGATACGGTAAACCCTTTGGTGGTCATCGCGGTGTCTCCTGGTCTGCTCGGTCATTCTGCCCGCCCGCGGCCGGCCCGGACGGACGACATACGACAGTATAGCCCCGGCGCTGGCACGGTGCTGATGACCCCGCAACAAGGCCTTCACAACACCGGGGAAATACAGGTCAACCGGCGGTGCGGCCTTACCGGTTGAACACATCATCCTGCAGGTCTTGTTTCAGGTCGGCCGGCTCGGTGATCCAGAGGGTTCCGTCGCTACCGGGAAACACCCCGACTTCAATACCATCGCGAGTGAGACCGGGCACCCACTTCTGGAAAAACTCGGGCAGAGACAGGCTCTTCGGTTTCAGTTCACTGGAGCCCTGAGCGTAGGCAAGCGCGAAGTCGGCGGACGGCCAAACCGGCAGGTACGCCACGCTATCGTCTTGCGACTCGATTTTCAGAAAACGGTTGTCGGCGTTCACCAATA
This sequence comes from Marinobacter sp., assembly GCA_033723595.1. GTDB lineage: Bacteria > Pseudomonadota > Gammaproteobacteria > Pseudomonadales > Oleiphilaceae > Marinobacter. The sequence goes on from JAWVWU010000279.1 coordinate 2,440, forward strand.
TCCACAGCTCCCGCTCTTCCACGACCTCGCTCAGGAAGTAATCAAACCGTTCCTCACCGCTCAATTCGAGTATCTGATTCAGATCGGTACTGCTCATCGGGCTGCCCCTGTATCGGTGTTGCCAAAAAAATAGGTCGGTCCATGCATCCATGTGACGCGCGCCCTGTGCCGGGCAGGTCTGCTGATCGGACTCATCGTCGGTCGACCTGTGCCATGGCCCGATACTCCAGTATCAGGCGGATGATTTCATGGTCACTGGTTGCCAGGGCGAGGGACTGATCGAACGACGCTCGTTGCGGCAGGCGAATGTTGAACCGTGACCTTAATATCTCGGTGACCTGCTTATCGACGGCAGGATCGAACGTTTTGCCTGCATAAACCTGTATGCGCTGGAGAATAAACTCTTTGGACGCCATGTAAATAGGGATTCCTGATCGGACGGTATTGGGTTTGATCTCGCCCGAACCCTATCAACGGCGCATTGACAGCGGCGGTGGCAAGTTTGCGATGGCTTCCCGGGCTCGCGGGGGCGGGACAGAAGCGAGAGCAGTGGTGGGTTATTATGCGACGAATGCCGGACATTGCCACTGGTATTTGTGCGATGTACTGGCCACATCCCGGTCGATTGCCGAAATTGCCGGAGATCACCATTCACCGTCAGGCACGGCAACGTCTCGGCGTTTGTTATGCGCTAATGTTGAGTATCGTGTCGCGAAATCGTCATAATGATGAGGCAATACACCCTCAACCTTATTCCGGGCTGCCAACATCAAACTGTTCAATACCCTGAAAAGCCGCCTTATACTCATTTTCGGTGGGTCTGTCCTCATTGCCATGATCGTCGGCACCTGGCTGGCCAGCAGTTTGTCCGTCGACGCCCTGCGCAAGTCCGAGAGCCAGAACCTCGAGGAAGTGGCGACCCAGCTACGGGACAAAATCGAATTCGACCTGAATGAGCAGTACAGCAACCTCAAGGTCGCGGCGGCGTTCACCCGGCCGCACCTGCAGCTCCAGCAACCGGCCAGTGTCACCTCACTCCTTGATGCGCTACATGCCAATTACCCGAGCTTTGCCTGGATCGGGCTGACCGACCCCGCCGGCAAGGTGCTGGCCAGCACCGGGAGCCTGCTGCTGGGAGCGGACGTTAGTCAGCGCCCGTGGTTCAAGCAGGGCTCGCAGAAACCCTACCTGGGTGACGCGCATGAGGCACTGCTGCTGGCCAGCAAACTTGCCAACACCGGGTCAGCGCCCTTGCGCCTGCTGGACCTGGCGGTGCCGATCCGGTCCGACGACGGCACGCTGCTCGGCGTACTCGGAGCGCACCTGTACCTGGACTGGGTCGCCCATATGGGCAAGGACCTGCTGACCCCGGTCCAGCAACGGCTCCACGCCCGGTTCCTGGTGGCGGACGCAAACGGCGTTGTAATCATCGGCCCCACCGACAGCATTGGCAAAACCCTGCCTGACCGGCTTGTCGAACAGTCCCGCGACGTCGAATCCGGCTACCTCAATACCCGTCTGGCGCTGGGCAGCGACACGGCTGATGCCGGGGACTACCTGGTCGGTTTCAGCCGTCTGCGCAACCGTGCCGACTATGCCGGTCTGGACTGGCTTGTGCTGGTGCGAAAACCGACCAGCGATGCCTTCATGCCCGCCCGGGACCTCGAACGGTCATTGATCATCGTAAGCGTGCTGGTGACCCTGGCCATGATCCTCTTTGCGCTGGC
>JAWVWU010000280.1:0-4163 GCA_033723595.1 Marinobacter sp.
AGTGGCTCAGCGCCCGACGCTGGAAAAAGCTATTCCTGGTCACCGGCCCGACCGGGGCGGACAAAGACTGGGCCGAGGCATTCCGGCGCGCCACCCGGCGTTTCGGACTGACGCTGGTGGCGGACAAGCCGTGGACCTTCAACGCCGATTTGCGCCGCACGGCCTCGAAAGAATTGCCGCTGTTCACCCAGGCGTCGGACTACGATGCGGTGGTGGTCGCCGATGAACGGGGCGACTTTGGTGAGTACGTACCCTTCAATACATGGCTGCCGCGACCGGTGGTGGGCACCCAGGGGCTGACACCGGTCGCCTGGCATTTTTCGATCGAGAACTGGGGCGCCGCCCAACTCCAGAGCCGTCTTTATGAACTGGCGGGCCGACACATGACCGGGGACGACTACGCCGCCTGGCTGGCCGTGCGAACCGTCGGCGAGGCATTGATCCGGACGAAGTCTGCAGAGCCTGCGGACGTGCGCCGCTTTATCTTTTCCGATAAGTTCGAGCTGGGCGGTTTCAAGGGGCGCAAGCTGAGCTTCCGGGCCTGGAACGGTCAGCTGCGGCAACCGGTTCCCCTGGTGCAGCCCCATGCTCTGGTCGCGGAAGCGCCCATCGAGGGTTTTCTGCATCCGCGCACCGAACTGGACACGCTGGGCTACGACAAGCCGGAAAGCCAGTGCCGGATCAACCCCTGAAACTCGACGGACCTATCCCCCGGGAGCTTTGAATTGATGAACCGAGTCTGCCAACATCTGATCGCCCTCACGCTGGTTGTGCTGTCGCCCGCGACCCTGGCTGAAATGGCGTACGTGACCAACGAGAAAGACAACAACCTGTCGGTGATCGACCTGGATTCGCTGACCGTGGTCAACACCATTCCGGTGGGGCAGCGGCCGCGGGGCATCCTGCTGTCCAAGGACCAGTCGCGCCTGTACATCTGCGCCAGTGACTCGGACACCGTTCAGGTATTTGACCTCAAGACCGGCAAGGTCGTTGACACGCTGCCCTCGGGCGAGGACCCGGAACAGTTCGCACTGCACCCGGACAACAAACACCTGTACATTGCCAACGAAAACGATGCCGTGGTGACCGTTGTCGACGTCGACAGCAAGGTTGTCACCGGCCAGGTCGATGTCGGCGTCGAGCCCGAAGGCATGGCCGTCAGCCCAGATGGCCGCTGGGCAGTGGCCACCAGTGAAACCTCCAGCATGCTGCACTGGATTGATACCGCCACCTACAAGATCACCAAGAATTTCGTGGTGGATCAGCGCCCCCGGCACGTGGAGTTCAGCAAGGACGGCAAGACCCTCTGGGCGTCGTCAGAGATTGGCGGTACCGTCACTATTGTCGATACCGATGCGCTCAAGGAAATAAAAAAGCTGAGCTTCCACATTCGCGGCGTCAACCCGGATAAAATCCAGCCGGTGGGTATTGCCCTGACCTCCGACGGTCGTTACGCCTTTGTCGCGCTAGGGCCCGCCAATCATGTCGCCGTGGTGGATGCCAGAACTTATGAAATCCTTGACTACCTGCTCGTGGGCAAGCGGGTCTGGCACATGGCCTTCAACCACGACGAATCCCTGCTGCTGACCACCAATGGCGTCAGTGGCGATGTCTCGGTGATTGATGTGAACGATCTGAACGTGACCAAGTCAATCAAGGTGGGCCGCTACCCCTGGGGCGTGGTTGTGGTGCCTGATTCATGAGTCTGGAGGCCCGCCACATCAGTTTTCGTTACCGCGAGACGCCGGTCCTCAACGATGTCAGTTTCCAGCTCGATGAGGGCCGGTTTCACGCCCTGCTTGGCCCTAACGGCGCCGGCAAGTCTACCCTCTTCGGTCTGATTACCCGCCTGTTGGCCCTTCAGACCGGCGAACTGCTGCTCAGCGGCCAGTCCCTGCGGCGGCAACCGGCGGCCGCCATGCAGGCCATCGGCGTGGTGTTTCAACAAAACGCCCTGGATCTGGATCTGACCGTCCGCCAGAACCTGCTCTACCACGCCGCGCTGCACGGTCTGTCCCGCAAGGACGCGCGCCAGCGCAGCGATCGCGAACTGGCCCGCTTCGGGCTGGCGGATCGGGCAGGCGATCCGGTCCGGCTGCTTAACGGCGGTCACCGGCGCCGGGTGGAAATTGCCCGGGCGCTGCTGCACGGACCCAGCCTGTTGCTGCTCGACGAGCCGAGTGCCGGGCTGGACGTCGCCAGCCGGGACGCCCTCAACCATCATGTCCGCCAGCTGTGTGCCAACGACGGCCTGACCGTACTCTGGGCCACGCATCTCATTGAGGAAGTGAGCCTTGAGGACCGGGTGCTGATTCTGCACCAGGGCAACCTGCTGGCAGACGGCCCCGGCCAGTCGCTGTGCGAGGCTGCAGACGATGCGTCCCTGGTCAACACCTTCAACCGCCTGACAGGAGCGCCCAGGTCATGAGACCCGTGCATTACTGGCACTGCTTTGTTGGCATCCAGACCCGCGAATGGCTGCGGTTCTGGCAACAGCGAACCCGTTTCGCCAGCGCCCTGGTGCGGCCGTTGCTCTGGCTGGTGGTGTTTGCCGCCGGCTTCCGCGCCGTGCTGGGAGTCTCGATAATTCCGCCCTACCAGACCTACATCACCTATGAGACCTACATTGCACCCGGGCTGTGCGGCATGATCGTACTGTTCAACAGCATGCAGGGTGCGCTGTCGATGGTTTATGACCGTGAGCTGGGCAGCATGCGGGTGTTGCTGATGAGCCCCCTGCCTCGCCCCTTCCTGCTGGTCACCAAACTGCTGGCCATGGGCGTGGTCTCGATCGGGCAGGTGTATGTGTTTTTGCTGGTGGCCCGGCTGCTGGACGTGGCGCCGCCGGCCTGGGGCTATCTGGCGGTACTGCCGGCACTGCTGATGGCGGCGTTGATGCTGGGCGCCCTGGGTTTGCTGATTGCGACCTGGATCAAGCAGCTGGAAAATTTCGCGGGTGTGATGAATTTCGTCATTTTCCCGATGTTCTTTCTGTCCTCGGCCCTTTACCCGCTGTGGAAAATGCAGGAAGCCAGCCCGTGGCTCTACTGGCTGTGCCAGTTCAACCCCTTCACCCACGCCGTTGAAGCCATCCGGTTTTCGCTGTACCTGCAGTGGAACGGCACCGCATTCGGCATTACCGGTGCGGTCACGCTGGTGCTGGCAGCGCTGGCAACGGCCGGATTCAGGCCGCAACGCACGCGCATACTCGGAGCGCGACCGGCCAGGGGCTGAGCCGGCCCCGGTATTCGCTGAACCGATCCATCCCTCAGCGTGTCGCATCCAGCTGCCGCAGCTGGCGGACCAGCGACTCCGGGCTCTTGCCCGCTTCCAGTCGGTCGTCCCACTGCAGGGTGGCCGGCGTTCCATCCAGATACCACAGGCGATTCGCCAGTTCCCCGACGTCGATCGTGTCGTGGGTGACGCAGACCATGGCCATATCGGGGTGTGCCTGCAACAGCCGCTGAATCAGCTGACGCAGCTCAGCCGCGCGTGGCGGGTCCAGCGAGGCGAACGGCTCATCCAGCAGCAGCAGGTCCGGATCAACCGCCAGGCAGCGTGCCAGGGCAGCCCGCCGGGCCATGCCGAGGGAGAGCTGATCGGGGAGGTGTTCACCGAACCCCGTCAGCCCCACGTCCGCCAACAGTCGGTTGATCGTCTCGGCGTGGGCGCCTACCAGGGCAAGATTCTGGGCAACGGTGCGCCAGGGTAATAACCGGTGTTCCTGGAACAGATAGCCCACCCGAACCCGGGAACGTCCCTGAATGGACGTCGACAGGCCCTCGTCCAGTCCGGCCAGGGCATTGAGCAGCGTTGTTTTGCCGGCGCCCGACGGACCCAGCAGGCAGATCCGGTCGCCGCGCGAAACCGTGGTAAAGATCTCTCCCAGAATCCGCGGACGCGCGCTGAGACCGTCAATGTTTACTTCAAGCATGCGCGGCTCCCGGCTGACGCCAGCGCGACGCACGCCGCTCCAGGGGCTGGAGAAGCATCAGCTCGATCAGCTGCACCACCACCACAAACGCCAGGCTGTAAGCCAGAATGCTGGCCACATCAAACACCTGGAAGGCCATGTGCAGTTTGAATCCGATGCCGTCCGACCGGCCCAGCAGCTCCACCACCAGCACAATTTTCCAGATCAGGGCGAGACCGCCGCGGGTGGC
>JAWVWU010000281.1:0-4157 GCA_033723595.1 Marinobacter sp.
GGGTAAGGAAAACCCCACATCCGACTTCGACCTGCTGGAAGTCGTGCAGATCACACCGGTCGAGAAAGTTATCTACGAGCCTGACAATCCCATGTTTGCCGGCGGCTCACTGGGTAAGTGCAACCCGGGCGTCTGATACAGACGGCCTTCCCTCCCTGGTTCGGGGAGTCCGGCGTTAGCCCGGGCTCCCCGCCCAGCACTACCCTGATATGCCTGTCGCCTCCGCAGGCGCCTGTTATCACACAAGGTACTTACTGATGGATGCTATCCTTCTGCAGATTCTCAATGGGCTGGATAAAGGCAGTGCCTACGCCCTGATCGCGTTGGGGCTGACGCTGATCTTCGGCACGCTGGGTGTCGTCAACTTTGCGCACGGCGCACTGTTCATGATCGGCGCTTTCTGCACAGTCGTTCTCAATAATCTCTTCACGCTGACCAAGGTCACGATTTCCGCGACCGAGAAGACGCCCTGGGGAACGCCCCTGGAAGTTCACACGCCCTATGTCCAGCTCTGGTTCGGGGACATCGGGGCAACCATGATCGACTACTCGGTTCTGTGGTCCGTACTGTTTGCCATTCCGATCATGCTGATCATTGGCGTCACCATGGAACGCGGTCTGATCAAATATTTCTACAAGCGTCCCCATGCGGACCAGATTCTGGTGACCTTCGGCCTGGCCATTGTGCTTCAGGAGATCATCAAACAGATCTTCGGCGCGAACCCGATACCACAGCCGGCTCCCGATGCGTTCGTCGGTTCGATCGATATCGGCGCAATGATCGGCATGACCCACAACACCGTGATCTACCCCATCTGGCGGCTGATCTACTTCCTGTTCTCTGCGATTGTGATCGGGGGTGTGTTTGCCTTTTTGCAATACACCACCTTCGGCATGGTTGTTCGGGCCGGCATGGCTGATCGGGAGACCGTGGGCCTGCTGGGCATCAATATTGACCGTCGCTTCACCGCCATGTTCGGCCTGGCAGCAATAGTGACCGGTCTGGCGGGCGCCATGTATACGCCCATCCTGTCACCGAACTACCACATGGGCATGGATTTTCTGGTCCTGTCCTTTGTCGTGGTGGTGGTAGGCGGCATGGGGTCTCTGACCGGCGCTGTGGCGGCTGGCTTCCTGCTCGGCATTCTGGAGAGTTTTGCATCCATGCCATCCATCAAGGACTTCCTGTTCGGCTTCTCGATCGACCAGGTCATCATCTATCTCGTCGCCGTAGTCATACTGCTGGTCCGCCCGCGGGGACTCATGGGGCGCAAAGGCGTAATGGAGACCTGATGCCATGTTAAAAACGTTACGCACGAACGATACCGCGCTGATGATTCTGTTTTCAGTGCTGGTCCTGACCGGACCGGTGATTCTTGCACCGTTCGGGGCAGGCTACCCGGATCTGTTGCAGCGCTTTGCCATCTACGGCATCTTCGCCATCGGATTCAACATCCTGTTCGGACTCACCGGCTACCTGTCCTTCGGTCATGCGGCCTTCCTGGGGGTTGGCAGTTACTGCGCGGTCTGGATGCTGAAGCTGCTGAGCATCAATATCATTCCCGCGATCATTTTCGCGGTGGTGATCTCCGGCCTGTTCTCACTGTTGATCGGTTATGTGTCACTGCGCCGCTCCGGGATCTACTTTTCAATCCTGACGTTGGCGTTTGCGCAGATGTCCTTCAACCTGGCCTACTCGGTCCTGACCCCGATCACCAATGGCGAAAACGGCCTTCAGCTGGAACTAGAAGACCCACGGATACTGGATTCGGCCACCAGCGCCGGACACCTGCCAGTTCCCTCACTGCTGGGCATGGACATGAGCAGTACGTCGGTCGTGCATTTCCTCGGCATGGAATTGCAGTTCAACGTCGGATTCTATGTATGCGCGCTGATTCTGATCGCCATGTTCTATCTGTCGCTGCGTATCTTCCGCTCACCGTTCGGCATGATTCTCCGGGCCATCAAGAGCAATCAGACCCGATTGATCTATACCGGTTTCAACGCCCGTCCATACACCCTGACCGCGTTTGTGATTTCCGGCATGTACGCCGGTCTGGCCGGCGCTCTGCTGGTCTGTATGGACCCGTTGGCGGGTCCGGAGCGAATGCAGTGGACCGCATCGGGCGAGGTCGTCCTGATGACCATCATGGGCGGGGCCGGCACCCTGGTCGGACCGGTACTCGGCGCAGGGATGATCAAGTATTTCGAGAACATCTTCAGCCGGGTCAACGATGCCATGGTGCACGATTGGTTCTCGGCCCTGCCCGGCTGGCTCAATGACGTGCTGACCAGTATCTTCAGTCCGTTCCTGGGCAGCGGCTGGCAGATGTCTCTGGGGCTGATCTTCATGCTGGTCGTGATTTTTCTGCCCGGAGGTCTTGTCGAAGGCGCCAATCGCATCATGAATCTGGTGCAGCGCTCCTCAAAGCCCAGGCATTCGGGTGAAGACCGAACGACCACTGCCACCAAGGAGTCATGACCGTGAGCATCCTCGAAGTAAAAGGCGTGAATAAGCGGTTTGGCGGCCTGCTGGCACTGGACGACGTCAACCTGTCGATTAAGGAAAACAGCATCCATGCCATTATCGGCCCGAACGGCGCGGGTAAATCCACGCTGTTGAACTGCTTCATAGGCAAACTGCTGCCCGATAGCGGCACAGTCATGTTCAACAATAAAAGCCTGCTGGGCCTGCAGCCCTATGAAATCAACCAGGCTGGTATCAGTCGTGTCTTTCAGACTCCGGAAGTGTTTGGCGATCTGACCGTTGAAGAGAACGTGATGATTCCGGCACTGGCTCATCGGGACGGAGCGTTCCATCTGTCGCCCATCAAGTCCCTGGCCCGGGAAAAGGACATCCGCGAGCAGGCCGAGAAGATTCTCGTGGATGTCGGGCTGCAGGATGACCGTCATCAGGTCGCCTCCGCCATGTCCCGGGGTAACAAGCGGCGTCTGGAGATGGCCATGTGCCTGGTACAGAAGCCAAAACTGCTTCTGCTGGACGAACCGACCGCCGGTATGGCCCGGGCAGATACCAACAACACCATTGACCTGCTGAGGGTCATCAGCGAGGCCCACGAGATCACCTTTGTGGTCATTGAGCACGACATGCACGTGGTGTTCAGCCTGGCCGACCGGATCAGCGTTCTGTCCCAGGGACACGTCATCGTTGAGGACCACCCCTCGAACATCAAGGGCCATCCGAAAGTTCAGGAAGCCTATCTGGGCACCGCAGAGACACAATGAGGCTATGGGCATCATGAAAGAAAAACCCAATATGAATGCCACGCATGCATCCTCCGCGCCCGCCTTTTTCTCGGTCTGGGATCTGCATGCGTACTACGGTGAGAGCTATATCGTTCAGGGCGTAAGCCTGAATATTCACGAAGGGGAAATACTCGCCCTGCTCGGTCGTAATGGCGCGGGCAAAACGTCTACCCTGAGGGCCATTGCCCGGGTCGACTCGCCGGAGCTCAGGCACGGCGAGGTCTGGCTTGACCACCAACCCCTGCATACCATGAAAGCCTATCAGGCCGCCCGGGCGGGTCTTTCCCTGGTGCCGGAGGACCGCCGGATCATTCCTGGCCTCAGCGTCGAGGAAAACCTGAAACTGGCGCAGCTTTCACCCTCCAAGGGCTGGAGTATTGATCGAATCTTCGAACTCTTTCCTCGCCTTGGAGAACGACGGCACCAGGAGGGTATCACCCTGTCGGGCGGCGAGCAGCAGATGCTGGCCATCGGCCGGGCACTCGCGCGGGACATCAAGCTGCTCCTGCTGGATGAGCCCTACGAGGGTCTGGCACCGATTATCGTCAAGGAAATCGAGCGTACACTCAGAGAAATCAAGGCGCTCGGGATCACCACCGTCATTGTGGAACAGAACGCCATCGCAGCCCTCAAGCTGGCCGACCGGGCGGTGATTCTGGATATGGGACAGGTTGTGTTTGACGGCCTGGCATCGGACGTTCTGGAAGACGAGGAGCTACGTCAGACTTACCTGGCGATCTGACATCCGAAACCGGATGGACGTTGCGCAACACAGCTCAGGCAAGGATGCCGGCCCGGGTCTGGCCTTTCCAGACCCGACGAAGCCGGATGGCCGGCCACCGGCGACTCGGGCCTTGCCGGCACAACCCGCTTACCGGGCGGGATACGGAA